>JACOVB010000319.1 GCA_016177555.1 Candidatus Rokuibacteriota bacterium | reverse complement strand
GGTCCGCACGAAGACGTACTCGTTGCCCGACTCGCCGTAGTACATCTCCGGCCGCGTGATCTTCGGGAAGCCGCTCGCCACCGGCGGAATGTCCTTCACGAAGAACTCCGGCAGCCCCTCGGGGCTGATGCGGTTCACGGGGCCCACGACGAGGCCGTAGCCGTGCGTGTAGGTCAGGTGCTCGTTGATCCAGCTCTGCCCCTGACCGGGCAGGTGCTTGTACGACAGCTCGCGCGGCGAGAGCATCACCTGGCGGTACTCGCCGCCGATCAGGTACCGGTCGTTGTCCACGTCGAGGAACTTGTAGTAGGTGCGGATCTCCTGCAGCTGCCCGTAGGTCGTCAGCAGCGGCCGGTGGTCCCAGAGCCGGATATTCTTGATCGTGAGGTTGTTCCGCTCGAGCGCGGCCGCGTTGAGGTTCTCCTCCGCCGGGAAGTCCTTCTCCTGGACCCGGTCGAGCCCGTAGGCGTCCCGCGTCATGCGGATGCTGTGCTTGATATAGGGACCCTCGGCGACCAGCTCGTTGGGCGTCACCCGGAAGCGCTGGAGGAGCGCCGGGTAGACGCCGAGGCCCCCGATCCACACGACGCCGAGCACCACCAGCCCCGCGACGAGGAAGAGCCAGCCCGGCCGGCGCGTCTGCACGGCGCACGCCACCGCGCAGAGAACGGCGAGCGCCGCCAGCACCTGGAGGACGGGGAGCGAGGCGTTCACGTCGGTGTAGGAGGCGCCGAAGGTGAAGCCGCGCGGGGAGTAGAGGAGGTCGTACCGGTCGAGCCAAAACCCCACCCCACGCACCACGAGCAGGAGCGCGCCCAGGCCCAGGAGATGCGTCCGCGCGCCTCCAGCAAGCCGCGGGCCGCGGGCTGTGAGCACCACGCTCCGCTGGAGCACGTACACGGCAGCCGTGAGCACCAGCGTCCCGATGCACAGGGCGATCGTCCAGCCGTACAGGAGCCGCCACAATGGCAGCTGGAAGACGTAGAAGCCGATGTCGCGGTTGAAGAGCGGGTCGGTCCGGCCGAAGGGGGTCGCGTTGAGATACTGGAGCAGGGTGTCCCACTCGCCGCTGGCCCGCGCCCCGGACATGAGCGCGATGACCGAGATGACGGGCACCAGCAGTCGCCGCACCAGGGGCTCCAGCACCGCCCGCCCGGGCAGTCCGAGCTGGTCCTCGAGCTCCCAGAGCACGTCAGGAGGCGCGGTGCGGGCCGCGACCCAGAGGTTGGCGAAGAGGAAGATGAAGACGGCCGCCCCCAGGCCCAGCACGAGCCAGCCTCGCACCGCGAGCATGGTCGTGAAGACCTGCGGGAAGCCGACCTCGTGGAACCAGAGCCAGTCCGTGTAGAGCGGGACCGCCTGGCCGACGAGCGCCAGCGCCAGGAGGGCGAGGAGGATCCAGACTCCCGGTCGAGGACGGTGCGCCATGGCCTCTGTGCTCCTCGCTCGGCCCGTGCTCGGGGCCGGACCTATGTTCCGTGGGTCCAGGACGACAGATACGCCTCCTGGTCGGTCGTGAGGGCATCGATCTGCACGTCCATCGAGGCCAGCTTGAGACGCGCGATCTCGCGGTCGATGTCGGTCGGAACGCCGTAGACCTTCCGCTCGAGCCGCTTGGCGGTCTTCGCCATGTACTCGGCGGAGAGCGCCTGGTTGGCGAAGCTCATGTCCATCACGATCGCCGGGTGCCCCTCGGCGGCCGCCAGGTTGATGAGCCGACCCTCGCCCAGCACGTAGATGCGCTTGCCGCCGGGCAGCGTGAGCTCCTCCACGAACGGGCGGATCGGCCGCCGCGCCGCGGCCATCGCCCCCAGAGTCTCCAGGTCGATCTCCACGTTGAAGTGGCCGGAGTTCGCCAGGATGGCCCCGTCCTTCATGGCGACGAAGTGCTCCTTCCGGATGACGGCGGTGTTGCCCGTCACCGTCACGAAGATGTCCCCCGTCTCCGCCGCCCGCGCCATGGGCATGACCCGGTAGCCGTCCATCACCGCCTCGAGCGCCCGGATGGGCTCCACCTCGGCAACGACGACGTGGGCGCCCATGCCGTGAGCTCGCGCCGACACCCCCTTCCCGCACATGCCGTACCCGGCCACGACCACCGTCTTGCCCGCGAGCAGGATATTGGTGGCCCGCAGGATGCCGTCGATGGTGGACTGCCCGGTCCCGTACCGGTTGTCGAAGAGGTGCTTCGTGTCGGCGTCGTTGACCGCGATGACCGGGAAGGCCAGCACGCCGTCCTTCTCCATGGCCCGGAGGCGAATCACGCCGGTGGTCGTCTCCTCCGTCCCTCCGAGGACATCGGGCAGGAGGTCGCGCCGGTCCCCGTGAAGCGTCGAGATGAGGTCGGCGCCGTCGTCCATGGTAATCTGCGGCCGGATTCCCAGCTCGGACTGGATGTGCCGGTAGTAGGTCGCGTTCTCCTCGCCCTTCCGGGCAAAGGTGGCGATGTCGTACTCCTTCACCAGGGCGGCCGCGGCGTCGTCCTGCGTCGAGAGCGGGTTCGAGGCGCAGAGGGCGATCTGCGCGCCCCCTGCCTTCAGCGTGATCATGAGCACCGCAGTCTCCGTGGTCACG
>JACOVB010000318.1 GCA_016177555.1 Candidatus Rokuibacteriota bacterium | reverse complement strand
TGTTCGTGTTCGCCATCATGGTGCTGATCCCGGGCAAGGAGGAGACGGGGCCGGATCCGCTGCGGGCCCAGCGCTGGCTCGCGGTCCCGCTCGGAGGATTCCTGGCGCTGGAGATCGCCCTCGTGCTCCGCTCCACCGTGTTCACCACGTCCCGGAGCCCGGCGACGGTTCCCGGCGGCGTCGAGGCGGTGGGCCGGCTCCTCTTCACGGACTACCTGTTCCCCTTCGAGGTGACGTCGTTCCTCCTCCTCGCGGCCCTGATCGGTGTGATGGCTCTCACCAAGCGGAAGGCGTCCTAGCATGGTGCCCGAGTCCCACTACGTGGCTCTGTCGGCGGTGCTGTTCGTCATCGGCGTGGTGGGCGTGCTGATCCGGCGAAACCCACTGGTGATCTTCATGTCCATCGAGCTGATGCTCAACGCGGCCAACCTGGCCCTCGTGGCCTTCGGTCAACGCCACGGCACAGCCCAAGGGCAGGCGCTGGTGTTCTTCGTCATGTGCGTCGCTGCCGCCGAGGTGGCGGTGGGGCTCGCGATCATCGTGTCGATCTTCCGGATGCGGCGCCGTCTGTCGGTGGACGAGCTGAGCCTGATGCGCTGGTAGACATCCTGTATGGCCCAGGCGACGACGACGATCCTCTCCCCGCGACTCGATGCGGCCCTGGCACGGCGGCTTCTCGGCCAGATGGCGCTGATCCGCCGATTCGAGGAGAAGGCCGCCGAGATGTACGCTCTCGGCAAGATCGGGGGCTTCCTCCACCTCTACATCGGGCAGGAGGCGGTGGCCGTCGGCGCGACCTCGACGCTCCGCCCGGACGACTACGCGGTGTCCTCCTACCGCGAGCACGGTCACTGTCTCGCGAAGGGATCCGACCCCCGGCGGATGATGGCCGAGCTCTTCGGCCGCCGCGACGGCCTCAGCAAGGGCAAGGGCGGCTCGATGCACCTCTTCGACAAGAGCGTCAACTTCCTCGGCGGCCACGGCATCGTGGGCGCACATCTGCCGCTGGCCGCGGGGGCCGGCTTCGCCATCAACTACCAGGGCGGAGACCAGGTCGTGCTCTGCTTCTTCGGCGATGGGGCCGTGCACGAGGGAGAGTTCCACGAGGCCATGAACCTGGTGGCCCTGTGGAAGCTGCCCGTCATCTACATCTGCGAGAACAACCGCTACGCCATGGGCACCGCGATCCATCGAGCGCTGGCCCAGACGGAGATCTGGCGCTTCGCCGAGACCTACGGGATCCACGGCGAGGCCGTGGACGGGATGGACGTGCTGGCCGTCCGCGAGTGCGTGGGTCGGGTGGTGGAGCGGGCGCGGCGGGACAAGACACCGGCGCTCATCGAGGCGCGCACCTATCGCTTCCGGGGCCACTCCATGCGCGATCCGGCGGGCGCGGTGTACCGCACCCGCGAGGAGGTGGAGCGGGAGAAGCAGCGTGACCCCATCGCGCTCCTCAGCGCCAGGGGCCTGAAGGACGGGGTGCTCTCCGAGGCCGACGTCAGGGCCATCGAACAGAATGTCGCCGACGCGGTGGACGAGGCCGTCGCGTTCGCGGAAGCCTCTCCCGAGCCGCCGGCTTCGTTCCTCTTCACCGACGTCTACAAGGACTGACCAGCCATGGCCGTCATGACCTACCGCGAGGCCCTGAACCTGGCGCTGCGCGAGGAGATGCGCCGCGACCCCCGGGTGTTCGTCATGGGGGAAGAGGTGGGGCTGTATGAGGGGGCCTACAGGGTGACGCAGGGGCTCCTCAAGGAGTTCGGCGAGAAGCGGGTCGTCGACACGCCGATCTGTGAGTCGGGCTTCACCGGCGTCGGCGTCGGCGCCGCCATGCTGGGGCTGCGGCCCGTCCTCGAGATGATGACGTTCAACTTCGCCATCCTGGCTCTCGACCAGATCGTCAACACCGCCGCCAAGATGCTCTACATGTCGGGCGGGCAGTACAACATCCCTCTCGTCGTGCGCGGGCCCGGGGGCCCGGCGGCGCAGCTCGCGGCCCAGCACTCCCAGAGCATGGAAACCTACTTCTATCACGTGCCCGGGCTCAAGGTGGTGCGCCCGTCCACGCCGGCCGACGCCAAGGGCCTGCTCAAGTCCGCGATCCGGGACGAGAACCCGGTGATCTTCATCGAGTCCGAGACGCTCTACGCGGTCAAGGGCGAGGTGCCGGAGGATCCGGACTTCACCATCCCGCTGGGTCAGGCCATCGTGAGGCGAGAGGGGACAGACGTGACCGTCGTCGCCTACATGGGCATGATGTACCGCGCCATGGAGGTCGCCGCGGAGCTCGCCCGGGAGGGGATGTCCGTGGAGAACGTGGACCCGCGCACCCTGCGCCCCATGGACACCCAGACGATCGACAGCTCCGTCAGGAAAACCCACAGGGCGGTGG
>JACOVB010000360.1 GCA_016177555.1 Candidatus Rokuibacteriota bacterium | reverse complement strand
TGGGGGCCGCGCCCGCCCAGGCGGGCCTCGCAGACCAGGTGGGCGCCACGTTCGGGCTCCTGCTCCAGGAGGTGGTGGCCGCCTTTCCGCCCATCGAGGGCCTCGTGGTCAGCGTGGACGGTGACCGCCTCTACCTCGACCTCACCCAGAAGGAGGGAGCGCAGCCGGGACAGGAGCTCACGGTCTTCCGCAAGGGGGAGGTCTTTCGCCACCCGATGACGCACAAGCCCCTGGGGCGCTTCGAGGAGATCCTCGGCTACGCCCAGGTGCAGCGCGTCCTCCCGCGCTTCTCTGAGGCGGCCTTCATCCCCGTGCCGAACGCCCCCGCGGTCCGAGCGGAAGACGGTGTTCGCATCACGCGGGGCCGGATCAAGGTCGCGGTGGTCCCGCCCGTGGATCTCACGAAGCTCCGGGCCGATCTGCGGCGCGTCCCGTTCATGCTCGCGCTGGGCCTGGAGCAGACCAAGCGCTTCCAGGCCGTGGACCCCTCCGCGGTCCAGGAGCTCTTCCTGAGCCACCGCAACCGCGTGGAGGAATTGCTGGTCCGGCCCGAGAAGGCCGTGGCGCTGGGGAAGACGCTGGAGGTGGCCGGCTGGCTCGTCCCGGTGCTGCTCGATCGGCGCGGGGCCACCTACCTGGACGTCACCTGGATCTCGGCGGTGACGGGGACGCCGCTCTTCTCCCGCCGGATGGTCCTCACGCGGGCCGACGCGGCCACGGACCAGCGTTTCCCATGGGAGCCCCGGCCGGAGGATTAGCAAGCGCCGATCTGCTATGCTGATCCGGTGATGAGCCTCGGAACGACCGCACGTCTCTGCCTCATCCCGCTCGTTGCGGGCGTCCTCCTGTCCGGCTGCGGAACCGCGCGGGAGGTGCTGGGACTGCCGGCGCAGAACGATCCCAGCGTGCAGATCAGGAGCGCGGAGTCCAGGTGGCTGCTGATCAAGAACCCTCGCTTCGGGGATGTCGCGAGTGAGCCCGAGTACATCTGGGTGGAGGAGGACAAGCTTCCCACCACGCTCAAGTCGCTGGTGTTCGGCAAGTCCTCGCTCCTGGCGACGCCCGAGGTCGTCGCGAAGTACGGCTCGCCGCCGGGCGGCGGACGCATCAGCCCGCGCCAGAAGATGCCGTACCAGGCGGAGGACCCGCAGCGCCAGCCGACTCAGGCCCGTGAGCCGGCACCACCGTCGGCACCCGCAACCCGGGGCGCGAGCGCGCCGGCGGCGCCTGCCCCGACACCGCAACGGGGCTTTGTCGTCTTCGTGGACACCAACCGCGTCGTCATCGATCTCACCGCCCGCGACGGGGTCCGCCCGGGCACCATCGTGAGCCTGCGCCGGGACAAGATCCTCATCGTCCACCCCATCACCGGGGAGCTGCTCGGCGAGCTGGACGAGGAGGTGGCGACGGGGCGGGTCACCGAGGTTCGGGAGAAGTTCTCCGTGATCGAGGTGCAGGGGCCGTCGCAGGGCGTGGAGATCAAGATCAAGGACCGGGTCGTCGTCCGTTGACCGTTCCCGCGCCGCGCGCGCCGCTCACCTCGCCCACCTCGCTCGAGACGCTCCTCAAGGAGCGCGTGGGACTCCTCATCGGCTCCGAGCTCGCCGCCATCGAGACGGAGATCGCCCGGGAGCTCGACTCGCCGGTCGAGCTGATTCGTGAGATGGGCGGGTTCATCGCCGGAGCCGGTGGCAAGCGTCTCCGCCCCATTCTCCTGCTCATGGCGGGGCGCCTGGCGGGCTATAGCGGGCCCCGGGCCGTCCATCTCGGCTGCGTGGTCGAGCTGCTCCACACGGCCACCCTCATCCACGACGACGTGGTGGACCAGGCGCCGCTGAGGCGGGGCCGGCCCTCGGCCAATGCGCGCTGGGGCGACGACGCTTCCGTCCTCGTGGGAGACCATCTCTACTCCAAGTCCTTCGCGCTGATGGTCAGGGACGGCGACCCCGCCGTGCTCGACACCCTGGCCCATGCCACGGTTTCCATGACCGAGGCGGAGGTGTTCCAGCTCGAGCGGAAGCGCACCGGCACCACCACCGAGGGCGACTATCTCCGGATCATCACCCAGAAGACGGCCTCGTTCATCTCGGCGTGCTGCCGCATCGGCGCCCTGCTGGCTCGGGCCGATGGGGCGCGGCTCGAGGCGCTGACGCGCTACGGGCTGGACATCGGCATCGCGTTCCAGCTTGCCGACGACTCGCTCGACTTCGTCGCCGACGAAGCGCGGCTGGGCAAGGCCATCGGTGCCGACCTCAAGGAGGGCAAGCGCACGCTGCCGCTCATCGCTGCGCTGGAGCGGGCGGCGCCGGCCGAGCGCCAGCGGATCCAGGTGGTGCTCACGAGCCGCGCTCCGTCGCCGGCCGAGGTCGAGGAGATCCGGCGGGTCGTGGTCAAGTACGAGGGCGTGGACTACGCGCTTCAGCGGGCCCAGGCCTACGCCCAGACGGCCAAGGAGGACCTCGGCCCGTTCGAGGACTGCGAGGACAAGGAAACCCTGGCGCTCATCGCTGACTTCGTGGTCGGCCGCGACCGCTGACCGGGGGGGGCGGGCGGTGCCGCCGATCGTCACGCTCACCACGGACTTCGGGCTGCGCGATCCCTTCGTCGGGGTGATGAAGGGGGTGATCCTCGGCATCTGCCCCGAGGCGCACCTGGTCGACCTCACCCACGACATCGACCCGCAGGACATTCTCGGCGCCCAGCTCGCCCTCGAGTCGTCGGTTCCCTTCTTCCCCTTGGGGACTGTCCACCTGGCTGTCGTGGATCCCGGGGTGGGGAGCGCCCGGAGGGCGCTGGCGGTCCAATCCGCAGGACAGTGCTTCGTCGGTCCCGACAATGGTCTCCTGAGTTTCGCCTTCAAGACGACCGGGTGGACCGCGGTGAGCCTGACGGCCGAGCATTACCGGCGGCCACACGTGAGCCAGACCTTTCACGGGCGGGATGTATTTGCCCCCGCCGCGGCCCATCTCGCGCGGGGAGTGCGCCTCGAGCACTTCGGCTCTCCGGTGCTCGACCCCGTGCGCCTCGATCTTCCGGCGGCCCGGGAGGAGGGAGGGGCGCTCGTGGGGGAGGTGATCGCGGAGGATCGCTTCGGTAACCTCATCACCTCGCTCATGGCCGAGGGGATGGCGCGGCTGGCCGGGGGGGCGACGGTCGAGGTCGAGGTGGGGGACAGGCGACTCGGGCCCCTCAAGGCCTTCTACTCCGGGGGCGAGCCGGGGGTGCCGGCGCCCATCATCGGGTCGCAGGGCCGTCTCGAGATCTTCGTCCGGGAAGGGAGCGCCCGGGCCATCCTCGGCGCCCGGCGGGGCACCCCGGTCCGGGCGAGGGTGTCCTAGCAGGCTGCTGAAAAACTCCGCAGGCCGCTCAAAAAGGTCCAGATGCAAGGCGGCGAGGGATGCGACGAGCGAGGCGTACTCCGCTTGGCGAGCCGAGCCGGAGGC
>JACOVB010000293.1 GCA_016177555.1 Candidatus Rokuibacteriota bacterium | reverse complement strand
TAGCGCACGCAGATGAGGCGGTCACCGTACTGCGCGAGGAGCTGCTTGGTGCCCTTCTGGCCCGGCTTGAGATGCAGCCGTACCCGCGAGGTGGAAGACCCGCGCGAGCGCCGGGGTGGCGTGGCGCGGGCGGAGGGTCCGGCGGGCGTGATGGATGAGGCTTGGTGAGGGGGCCCGGCGGGGCTCGGCTCGTGGACCGCGGACGTGGATCCGCACCGGCGGCCCTCCGACCGCACCGCGTACGAGAGCGGAAACTCGCTGGCAACGCTGGTCATGTCCCGGCTCGCCCTCTGTCAGCCAACAGGGTAGGCGATGAGCCTGGGTCACGCAATGTCCCAATTCCGATACGTCGGCCGGGGCTCGATGGGCGAGGCCGAGCAGCGGGCATGCGTGAAGGTCTCGCGGATCGCCACGGCCGCGGAAGCGAGGGCCCCGTCCACATCACCGCGAGCGTTGCGCCGCTCGATCAGCACATTGCCCGGGACGGCCTCGTGGAGGCTGGCCACGCCCGGGGCGAGGGCCGCCTCCAGGCTCGCGAGCGCCGGGAGCGGCTCGTACTCCACGAGGACGGCCTCGCAGCCGTCGGTGGCCGCATAGGGATCGCGCGCGGCGACGACGGCCACGGGCTCCCCCGCGAAGCGCACGCGCGAGGCCGCCAGCGCGGGCCACACCGTGGGAGTGAAGCCCGGCGCCTCGAGCCGCGGCCTCAGCTCGAGGTCGCCGCGCGCCAGGTCGCCACCTGCGAGGACGGCCTCCACCCCCGGGCTGTGCAGTGCGGGGCCCGTGTCCACGCGGAGGATCCGCGCATGGGCGTGGGGGCTGCGGCGTGGAGCAACCCGTGAAGCCTGACGTCGTCGAGATAGCGCCCGCGCCCGCTCAAGAGGCGCGGGTCCTCCACGCGCCTCACGCTCGCGCCCGTGTAGCGCGGGGGGAGGCCCGGCGCCGCGCTCGCGGACACGCTAATCCGCACTTTTCGCGAAACGCTGTGGGCCGTCGGGCGGGTGGTGTCCCGGGCGAGCCGGGCGGAGTGGGACCCCCTCGTCCCGTCCGCAGCGCGCAGCGCTGCGCGCGTGCGAGCGGGTGACGGAGCCCGCCGGACCGGCGACACCCCGAGGACAGGACCCGCCCGCCTCGCCGGTGGGCGGTCGCGAAGGCTCCAGGCTAATGTCCTGTCCCAGAGATCCGAAGACGAAGTGCCTGGCGTGGCGAGCGCGCCGTCCCCCCGGGGCCGGGGCTCCGTCACGGCCGCGCCACTCGCGGCAGCACCTCCGCCGCGAGGCGCTCGAGCTGATCCATGCCCCAGTGCAGCGGGTTCAGCACCACGTGCTCGACGCCTCCCAGCGCCGCGATCTTCCCCCGGATCTTCTCCGCGACCTCCTCGGCCTCCCCCACCAGGTAGAACTCCTTCCAGTACGGCAGGTCCATCCCCGAGTAGACCGAGAAGTGCGGCACGGCCGCCTCGGGGGGCTCGCCTTTCCTGAGCACGTAGACGAAGTTGGAGTAGACCCGGGTCATGTCCGATGGCTTGCGGCCGAGTTCCCCCATGAAGCGCTGGATCTTCTCCCAGTCGCCCCGCACCATCTCCGCCGTGGAAGACGAGTGCGGCACCCACGTCTTCGCGTACTTCGCGATGCGCCGGAGCACGGGGTCGATGTTGCTCACGGTCTGGGCGTAGATCTTCTCCGTGGGCTGGGTGCCGCCGCCGATCCAGATGGGCGGGTGCGGCTTCTGGGCGGGCTTCGGGTCGATGGTGAGATTGCTGAACCGGTAGTACTTGCCCTGATAGGTCACGTTGTCGCCCGCCCAGAGGGCCGTCACCGCCTCGAGCATCTCGTCCATGCGCCGGCCGCGCTCCCTGTGAGGCACGCCCATGAGGGCGAACTCCTCCTCGTGCCAGCCGACGCCCACGCCCAGGATGCTGCGACCACCGGAGAGCAGATCGAGCGTCGCCCACTCCTTGGCGAAGGAGGCCGGGTTGCGGAGCGGCAGCACCAGCACCATGGTCCCGAGCTTGATCGTGCGCGTGACGCCGGCCAGCGCCGAGAGCAGCGCCACCGGCTCGAGCCAGGTGCACGCGTACGCGGGCGGGGTGAGCAGGAGGTGGTCGATGCTCACGGCGCAGTCGAAGCCGAGGTCCTCGGCGCGCCGGAGATAGGCGCCCATCTCGCCGAGCGTCGCGGTCTTCGGGCCGAGGGCGAAGCTCGGGAGCCTGAGGCCGAATTTCATCGCAACCCGTCCTCTTTCTTTGACTCGGCGGCGGTGAGGCCGCCGACGCGGGGGTGCGGCCGCCCGCCGCCGGTGACGGCGAGGGCGACCAGGATCTCGTTGGCGCGCGGCGCGTCCGCCAGGCGCACCTCCATCGCGTCGAAGTGGGTGCGGACGAAGGCGGCGTCCTTGTAATGGAGCGGCACGTCGATGGCCGTGCCGGGCCCGCCGAGCTTCTTCGCCGAGGGAATGAGCGCCTTGCCGCCGCCCACCGCGGCCCGGAAGGGCGTGCCGAGCGTCGGGTGGAGGATGGCCGCCGCGTGCTCGTACTCGCCGTTCTCGCCCACGACGGCCGCCTTGCCGTAGGAGTGCACCGGCGCCCCGAGGGCCGCCACCGCGCGACGGCCCAGCAGATCGCCGAGCTCCTCGCCCGTCTTGATCAGCTCCCCGAGGTCCTCGACGAAGCGCCCGGCGAAGGGGTTCTCGATCACGGCCACCGCGACGACCTTCTTGATCGGCTTCGCCACGGGCTTGCCGCCATCCTCCACGATCTCCTCGATCACCGTGAGCAGCTTGCGGATCCTCATCAGTGTCCTCCCCCTCCCGGGCCGTGGCCCTTCACCACCTCGGCGGCGCGCGCCGCCGGCGGCGTGTTGCGGCTGCGCCCGATCCTGATCTGCCCGTCGATCAGCACCATGGAGATCCCGAAGAGATCGCCGGCCCTGAGCGCCTCCAGCGCGGTGGCTCCCACCGAGCCCGTGGGCGCGTCCACGACGCAGAGGTCCGCCTCCCGCCCGGCGGCGATGACGCCCACCGGCAGGTGATAGACGCGCGCCGTGTTGCCGGTGGCCATGCACACCGCCTCCTCCGGGCTCACGCCGCCCAGCGAGGTGAGATGCGCGATGACGCGCAGGATGCCGAGGGGCACCACGCCCGTGCCCGAGGGCGCGTCATTGCCGATGATGATGCGGTGGAGCGCCCGGGCTTCTCGCGCGCGCCCGAGCGTGTGGAGCGCCGTCTTGCCATTGCCGCAGTGGACGATCTCGAGCGCCATCTCCGTCGCCACCAGCGAGTCGATGTCGCGCTCGCTCATGGAGGTGGTGCCGCCGTTGATGTGCCCCACCACGTGCGGATCCGCCTCGAGCACCACCTCCGCGCTGATGGGGCTCGAGCCGGCGATGGAGGGCCCGCCCGTGTGGATGGTGACGGTCATGCCGTGCTTCTTGGCCCAGCGGACCATGGGGGCGGCGTCCTTGCCCGTCCTCACCGAGCCGAGCCCGATCTCGCCCACGAGCGTGACGCCGGCGCGGGCCATCTCGGCGAAGTCCTCCTCGACCAGCCCCAGCTCGAGGATCGGGGCGCCCGCGTGGACCTTGACGCCCGACGGGCGCAGGTTCGCATAGGCCTTGGCCGCCACGATGGCCAGCGCCTTGAGCCCGACCACGTCCTTCGGGCGTCCCGGGAGATGCACCTCGCCCGCCGAGATCATGGTGGTGAGCCCCCCATGGAGCCCGGAGTCGATGAAGTCCACGGTGCGCTGGCGGGGGGTGAAGTCGCCGAAGACCGGATGGCAATGCGAGTCGATGAGCCCCGGGGTCACCGTGGTGCCCCTGGCGTCGATCACCGTGTCCGCGTCGGCGTCGAGCCCCGTCCCCACCGCCGCGATCTTCCCGTCCTGGATCACGATGCAGTCGCCGTCGAGCAGCGGCCGGGCGATGTCGCCCGAGACGATCTGCCCGATGTTCCTGATCACGGTCTTCATGGTGAGTCTCTCTCCTCCTGTCTCCCTCTCCCTCCCAGGGAGAGGGCCGGGGTGAGGGTCGGGGGCCTCGTCCTCACACCGTGGGATCCGGTTGCGGTGAGGCTCATCCGCTCCGGCTCCTGTCCGCGTAGCTCACCGCGAGCCCCGCCGCGGCGTCCGACTGGATGCCGAAGGGCGGCGCCGGGTAGCGGAAGCCGTTCTTCGACAGCGCCGCCAGCCCTTCGAGCGCCCCGGGCAGGAAGCGCGGCGGGATGGCCATGAGCAGCTCATCGTCGGCCACGCCGCCGTAGCGCCGCTCGGCGTAGCAGGGAATCGTCAGCGCGGGCTCGCCCGTCCTGAGCGCCTTTCCCCACGAGTCGGCGCAGGCCGACTCTCCGACGGAGGTGAACTGCATCTTCCGGTAGCCCGTCCACTGCAGCCCGTTGATCAGGAAGATCATCTGCCCGGGCGTGCCGTAGATGAGGCAGATGTCCGGGGGGGTGAGCCGTCCGGAGGTGAGCGGGGACACGGCCATGGCGCGGTAGCGGCCATGGGGCACGCAGTCCATGGCGTGCTGGTGGGCGCTGGCGTCCTCGATCGTCTTGAACCAGACCCCGGCCATCCGCTGCCCCGACAGCCACTCGTCGTCCTGCGGATGGAGCCCGATCACCGCCCCGCATTGCGGGCCCACCAGGTCCGCCATGGTGATGCCCACCGTCCACCCGAGCTGGCGCGCCTGGGCGACGATCTGGTCAGTGGTGTGCTTGACCTTCGGCCGCCGGATCTTGGGGATGGCCTCCATCGCCTCCACGGTCTCGAAGAGCTTCATCCCGATGGGGATCGAGCGGAGCCGGAGGTACTGGTTGAGCCCGTTGACGATGGCGTCGAAGTCATGGGTCTCGGCGGTCATGGGTTGCCCTTTCATATGCGCGCGCATGGGTCCGGCGCGCCCGGGGGATCAGAAGGCTGTGGGCTCCGTCGAGCGCTCACCGGGGACCCGGGGAGCGCGGTCAGCAGGCGAGCGCGACAGCTAGTTGCGCTCTTCCGGGGAGAGAACGCGAGCCTCGAGCCGCAGGAAGCGCCGGTCCACTTTCGCGAACTCCTCATGGACCTCGGCGCGAAAGCTGTCGTGCTTCCGGTCCAGCGTGAGGACGCCTTCGGCCACGATCTCGAGCGCGCTCCGCTGGGCCTCGCCAACCACTTCGAAGTGACGGCGCGTCTGGACTCCTTCAGCCTGGATCTGCCGCCCGAGCTCCGCGGCAATGGCCTCGGTGTGGGCCCGGCTGCGGGCCTCGGCCGCGGCGATCTCCTCCCGGAGCTGCGCGGCAACAGCCTCGGTGTGGGCCCGGGTGCGGGCCTCGGCTGCGGCGATCTCCTCCCGGAGCTGCGCGGCAACAGCCTCGGCGTGGGCCCGGCTGCGGGCCTCGGCTGCGGCGATCTCCTCCCGGAGCTGCGCGGCAACAGCCTCGGTGTGGGCCCAGCTGCGGGCCTCGGCTGCCCCGATCTCCTCGAGCAGCTCCCGGCGGAGCCCGGCAACGAGGGCTTCCGTGTGGGCCCGGCTCCGCGCCTCGGCTGCCACGATCTCCTGGAGCACTTCCCGGCGGAGCCCGGCAACGAGGGCCTCGGTGTGGGCCCGGCTCCGCGCCTCCGCCCCCGTGATCGCAGCGAGGACATCGCGGCGGAGCCGGTCGAGGGTGGTGGCGCTCCGTCTCCTGGCCATGGGCGATCCTCGTCCAGGAGAGGCGGCCGTGTCAATCGTATCCGCTCCGATACGCAGAGGATCTCTGCGGCGTGGCGCTTCGCCGACTCCTGCATGGCGACGATTCTGTCAGATGGGCCGGGGGGCCGCAACACGCCCGCCCGCCGCGCTCGCGGCGCCAGCCCGGGGCAGTCGCGAACGCCACCCGCCGGCACCCGGGTGGCTCCGTTCACGGTGGCGCTAGCGCCGGACGCCCAGGTGCCGCAGCAGCACCTCGGGCTCGGCGCTGAGCTCGGCGGGCGTGGCCTCGCGCACGACCCGGCCC
>JACOVB010000315.1 GCA_016177555.1 Candidatus Rokuibacteriota bacterium | reverse complement strand
GGGCGATCCGGCTCATGGACCCTCCGAGCCGCTATGGTCTCACGCCCGGGACGCGCCAGCAAAGGTCCCGGCCCGGGACTATGTGCTATACTGAGCGCCGGCTACGATGTACATCGGCCAACATCCATGATCGAAGTCGATCGGCTGACCAAGCATTACGGGCCTGTCACGGCCGTCCAGGACGTGTCCTTCACCGTCGAGAAGGGGACGATCGTCGGCTTCCTCGGCCCCAACGGCGCCGGCAAGTCCACGACGATGAAGATCCTGTCGTGCTTCATGCCGGCCAGCGGCGGGACGGCACGCATCGCGGGCTTCGACGTGTTCTCCCAGTCCATGGAGGTGCGCCGGCGCATCGGGTACCTGCCCGAGAACGCCCCGCTCTACCCGGATCTTCCCGTGGCGGCGTATCTGGACTTCGTGGCCGAGATCAAGGGCGTGCCCAGGCGGGAGCGGAAGGGCAAGGTCGCCGAGGTGATGGAGCGCTGCTTCATCACGGACATGCAGCGCCGGCTGGTCGGCAAGCTCTCCAAGGGGTACCGGCAGCGCGTCGGGCTGGCGCAGGCGCTCCTGGGCGACCCCGAGGTGCTGATCCTGGACGAGCCCACCATCGGCCTCGATCCGAAGCAGATCGCCGAGATCCGCGCCCTCATCCGCTCGCTGGCGGGGCAGCACACCGTGATCCTGTCCACCCACATCTTGCCCGAAGTCTCCATGGTCTGCGACGGCGTGATCATCATCCATCGCGGGCGCATCGTGGCTCAGGGCACGCAGTCCGAGCTCGTCGAGCAGGTCTTCCCGACCTCCCGCGTGGCGATCGAGGTGGGGGCGCCGGCGGAGGCGGTGGAGGCGGCGCTTCTCGGCGTGCCGGGGGTGCTTCGCGTGGCGGTGCAAGAGACGCGGGACGGCGCGGCCTCCTTCGTGGTGGAGGCATCGCGCGGCCACGACGTGCGCGGCGATCTGGCCCGTCTCGTCACGAGCCGCGCCTGGCCGCTCCTCGAGCTGCACCAGGTCGGCATGAGCCTGGAGGAGGTCTTCATCCGCGTGGTGGCAGGCGAGGAGGCCGCCGAGTCCGCCGAGAGCGTGGAGACCCCCACGGCCACCGCCGAGGTCGCCTGATGCGCTGGTGGCCCGTCTTCAAGAAGGAGATGCGGCTCTACTTCGGATCGCCCGTCGCCTACGTGGTCGGCACCTTCTTCCTGGTGATCTCGGGCTGGTTCTTCAGCCAGATCCTCCTCTTCTACAACATGTCCTCGATGCAGGCGGCCATGCAGCCGCAGATGGCGCAGAGCCTGAACCCCACCGAGGGCATCCTGCGGCCGCTCTTCTCCAACATGGCCGTGGTGCTCCTCTTCTTCATGCCCATGGTCACGATGCGGCTCTTCGCCGAGGAGAAGCGCTCCGGGACCCTCGAGCTGCTCCTGACCTATCCGGTCCGTGATGGCGAGATCCTCCTGGGCAAGTTCCTGGCGGCGGGCGCGCTCTACGTGCTCCTGCTGGCGCTCACGCTGCTCTACCCGGGCATGGTCTCGTACTTCGCGCGGGTGGAATGGGGCGCCGTCATGACGGGCTACCTCGGGCTTCTGCTGCTCGGTGGGACCTTCCTTGCCGTCGGGATGCTGCTATCGTCCATGACCGAGAACCAGATCGTGGCGGGCTTCGCGACCTTCGGCATCCTGCTCGGGCTCTGGGTCGTCGGCTGGGGCGCTGACTTTGCCGGCGGGACGCTCAGGACGGTGCTCCAGTACGTCTCCATCACCGACCACATGGACAGCTTCAGCAAGGGCGTGCTCGATACGAAGGACGTGGTGTACTACGTGACGGCCATGGCCTTCGCACTCTTCCTGGCGCTCCGGTCGCTGGAGGCCAAGCGGTGGAAGGGATAACGCCATGAGCGTCCTCCGCCGCTGGGCTGCGTCCCTCGCGATCGTGCTGCTGCTCGGCGCGGGGGCGCTTGTCCTGTTCGTGCCCGCGCTCGAGCGGCTCCGCTGGGCCCTCGTCGTCGCGGGCGCCCTGCTTCTGGTCCTGTCGCTCGCGCTCAACGCCGGGTCCGTGGGCCGCGCCCTCGGGCAGCGCTCCACGCGCTACGGGGCGGGCGTGGGCGTGATGGTCCTCCTGGCGCTCGGCGTCGTGGTGCTCGCCAACGCGGTGTCCATGCGTCACAGCACGCGCTGGGATCTGACGGAGAACAAGCGGCACAGCCTCTCCCCGCAGACCATCAAGGTGCTGCAGACGCTCAAGATGCCGGTGGAGGCCATCGCCTTTTTCCGCTCCGACACCCCAGGCAAGCGCCCTGCCGAGGACCTGTTCAAGCAGTACGCATCCTACTCCGGCGGCAAATTCACCTCGCGGATGGAGGATCCCGACCGGGCGCCGGGGCTGGCGCGCCGCTACGGCGTCGAGAGCTACGGCACCGTGGTGCTGGAGCGCGGCGGCAAGGGCGAGACCAAGTCCGAGAAGATCCTGGACGCCGAGGAGGAAAAGCTCACCAACGGTCTGGTGAAGGTGACGCGGGACGGCAAGCGCGTCGTCTACGCCGTCAAGGGGCACGGCGAGGCCGACATCGCCGGCAGCGACCGCCCGGGGTTCAGCCAGGCCAAGGAGCAGATGGAGAAGGCCAACTACGAGGTCAAGGAGCTGACCCTCGCCCGCGATCCCACGATCCCTGGCGATGCGGCCATGCTGATGATTCCGGGGCCGCGCACCGATCTCTTCCCGCAGGAGCTGGAGGCCGTCGACTCCTATATCGGCCGCGGCGGGAAGGTCCTCTTCATGGCGGCGCCCTTCCAGGCGGAGGGCCTGCGGAAATACCTCGCGAAGTACGGCTTCGACATCGGCGACGACCTCGTGGTCGAGATGAATCCCATCGGGCGGCTGTTCGGGGTCGGACCCGAAGTGCCGGTCGTGAACCAGTACGACAATCACCCGATCACGCGGGACATGGGCGGCGTCATGACGCTCTTCCCGCTGACGCGGTCGGTGTCCCCGGCGGCGACCTTGCCGAAGGGCGTCCAGGTACGCACCCTGGCGCATTCGAGCCCGCAGTCCTGGGGCGAGACCGACAAGGCGGCGCTGCAGCGCGGGGAGGCCAAGCCCGATCCGCAGGACAAGAAAGGCCCGCTCCCCGTGGCCGCCGTCGCCACCATCGAGATCCAGGCGGACGCCAAGACGGGTGACCGGGGCGGCGCCAAGCCCGGGGTTCCGGGCGGGGACGGCGCCGAGGAGCGGAAGCCCGCGAAGGCCCGCCTCGTCGTGGTCGGCACCGCGAGCCTGGCCTCCAACCAGTTCATCGGCGCTCAGGGCAACCGCGACTTCTTCCTCAACATCGTGTCCTGGCTGGCCGAGGAGGAGGATCTGATCTCGGTGCGCGCGAAGGACGCAACCCAGATCCCGATCATGCTCACGTCCTCCCAGTCCCAGGCCGTGCTCTGGCTGCCCGTCGTGGTGCTGCCCGGGGCCGTCGTCGCCTGCGGGATCGTCGCCGTCGTCCGCCGGCGCCGCTCGAGGTAGCTGCGGCGGCTTCCGCCATGGGCTGGAAATCCCTCGTCGTTCTGGTCCTGCTCGCCGCCGGCCTCGGCGGCTTCTTCTACTACGACACCTACTGGCTCGCCCCTGCCCGGGAGAAGACGGAGAGCGTCAAGGGGCGCCTCTGGACCGTCGAGCCCAAGGACGTCCAGACGCTCACGCTCAAGCGCAAGATCGACACGGTGAAGCTCGCGCGCGCCGGTGACGGTGGCTGGGAGATGCTCGAGCCCGTGAAGACGCGCGGCGACCGCAATGCCGTGGACGGCGTGGTCACCACGCTCGCGACTCTCCGCGTGGATCGGGAGATCGACGGGAGCCCGGCCAAGCTCTCCGAGTTCGGGCTCGACCCGCCGGAGGTCCAGGTCACCCTGGAAGTCAAGGGGCGCGCCGAGCCGCTCGTGTTGCTGATCGGCGGCAAGAACCCCACGGGGGCCTGGGTGTATGGCAAGGAGGGCAGCAAGCCCGCCGTGCTCGCGCTGTCCGAGGGCGTGGGCCGGGACGTGGCCCGCCCGCTGGCCGACCTGCGGGACAAGACCGTTCTCTCCTTCGACCGCAAGACCATCACCGCCGTGGATCTGGACGTGGCCGGCGACCGCATGACGGTGGAGCCCCAGGAGTCCGGCACGTGGCAGATCACCAAGCCCCGGGCGCTCAAGGCCGACGCCGACCTCATCGCCGACTTCCTCGAGAAGCTCGCCTCCGCCCGGGCGAAGGAGTTCATGGACGATACACCGAAGACGCTGGCCCCTTACGGGCTCGACAGGCCCACCACTGTGACGCTCTGGATCGGGAAGGACAAGGAGCGCTCCTCGAAGGCGCTCCTCCTCGGCCGGCAGGACAAGGACAAGAAGGGCGTCTACGTGATGCGGGCGGGCGAGCCTGGCGTGATCCTCGCCGGAGAGGAGCTGTGGACGGCGGTGCCCAAGACGGTCGGGGTGCTCCGCGACAAGGT
>JACOVB010000314.1 GCA_016177555.1 Candidatus Rokuibacteriota bacterium | reverse complement strand
GTCCACCCCCGTCCCCTCGCCAGGAGCGGGCGCCGACGACGCGCCCTCCACCGCCCGGTAGGTGCCCAGCAGCGAGGCGGTCGGCGCCTTGAAGAGGGGGTACACCTCGGCGGCGATGACGAGGAGGATGGCGAGAATCGAGGCGATGATGATGATGCCGCCGGAGACGACGAGGCGTGAGGCCCAGCGGTCGAGCGCGATGCGGCGGCTCGTGCGGGCCCGCGAGACGACGAGCGGGCGGGCCGGCGATGCCGGCCCGCCCGCCCCGAGCGCTTCGGTATTGAGCGCCACCTACTGGACCTTGTTCAGCTCTTCCCTGGCGATGGAGGCCGGGATCGGGAAGTAGCCGTCCTTGATGACAACCTCCTGGCCCTCCTTCGACACGACGAGCTTGAGGAACTCCCGGGTCAGCGGCTCCAGCGGCTTGCCCGGCGCCCTGTTCACGTACACGTAGAGGAAGCGCGACAGCGGGTAGCTCCCCGCGTAGGCGTTGTCGGGATCGGCCTCGTAGCACCTGGCGCCGTCCTTGGCCGCCAGGGGGACGGCGCGGACGCCTGCCGTGGCGTACCCGATCCCGCTATAGCCCATGGCGAAGCGGTCCACGGTCACGCCCTGGACCACCGAGGCCGAGCCGGGCTGTTCCTTCACCTGGTCCTTGTAGTCGCCGTTCTTCAGCGTGTGCTCCTTGAAGAAGCCGTAGGTCCCTGAGGCCGAGTTGCGGCCGTAGAGGCTGATGGGCCTCGACGCCCACTCGCCCGTGAGGCCGAGCTGTCCCCAGGTCCTGATGTCGTCCTTGTGCCCGTACCGGCGCGACTTGGAGAACACGGCGTCCACCTGGGAGAGCGTCAGGCACTTGATGGGGTTGTCCTTGTTCACGAAGACGGCCAGGGCGTCCACCGAGGTCCGGATCGGCGTCGGCTTGTACCCGTGCTTCCTCTCGAAGCCGTCCACCTCGGTGCCCTTCATCTCGCGGGACATGGGGCCGAGCTGGGCCGTGCCCGAGATGAGCGCGGGCGGGGCCGTGGAGGAGCCCTTGCCCTCGATCTGGATCTTGGCGTTGGGGTAGAACTTCTGGAACGCCTCGGCCCAGAGCGTCATCAGGTTGTTGAGCGTGTCGGAGCCGATGCTGGAGAGGTTGCCGCTGATCCCGCTCACCGTCTTGTAGGCCGGGAGCGCGGGGTCGAGCCTGGGCGGCCCGCCGGCCACCGCGTACCCTGCCGCGAGGGTGACGGCCGCCACGGCCGCCGTGAAGATCACCCGCTTTCTCATGCCTGTCTCCTTGTTCATGACGTTCAGGGTGCATAGCCTGTGTTTCGAACACATGACCGGCGCGTTACATTCCTGTGAACGATCGATCCGAGCCATCGAGGCCGAGTCTCTGCCGCCCGGGTAACGCCTTGATGACGGTGGGGTAAATTCTGGGTAAACGCTGGGCCGCGCGGCGGAGGCGGCCGCGGGCATGGGGACCTTCAACTACGCGGGCGACTTCTCCGGGTGGCCGCCTTGGCCTCCTTCGGCCGCATCGACCTCCTGACCGATGTCGTGCGGGGGTGTTGACCCATCTTCGGGGTGTGTCGGCAGCGTGAAGGCGACAACGGTCTCTTGGCCCTGCCGGCTGTCGATCCGAAGCTCGCCGCCGTGGGCCAGCACCAGGTGCTTCACGATGGCAAGCCCGAGCCCCGTCCCGCCCAGCTCGCGCGAACGCGCCCTGTCCACCCGGTAGAAGCGCTCCGTGATGCGAGGGAGGTCAGCCGGGGGAATGCCGATGCCGGCGTCCGAGACCGTCACCTCGACCGTCTCGCGCGCGGTTGCCGCCGCGCTCACCGTCACGCGCCCGGCCGCGGGGCTGTACTTCACCGCATTGTCCACGAGGTTGAGCAGAACCTGGGCGAGCCGATCCCGATCCGCCCGCACCCGCGGCAGATCGGCCGGAAGCCGCGCGTCCAGAACGACGCGCCCGGTCTGAGCCTTCGGGCGGATGATGCCGAACACCGACTCGACGACGTCGCCAAGCGCCACCGGCGCCAGGCGAAGCGGGACCCGCCCCAGCTCGATGTTCGACAGGTCCGTGAGATCCGCCAGCAGCCGGCCGAGCCTCTCGGTATGCCGATGGGCGATCTCCAGGAATTCGCGCGCATGCTCGGGGTCGTCCAGCCCGCCCTCGAGGAGCGTCTCGAGGTAGCCGTGGAT
>JACOVB010000313.1 GCA_016177555.1 Candidatus Rokuibacteriota bacterium | reverse complement strand
GACGACGACCATGCGGACCATCATGGGGTTTCTCCGCCCGTCGGCCGGAGAGATCGACTTCGACGGCCGGTCGATCGCCGGGCTGCCCACCCCGCGGATCGTCCGGGCCGGACTCAGCCTGGTGCCCGAGCGCCGGGAGCTCTTCCCACAGATGACGGTGCGCGAGAATCTGGAGCTCGGAGCCTACAGTCGCCGGGACCGGCGGACCATCGCCGAGGACCTGGAGCGCGTGTATGGCTATTTCCCCGTCCTGAGAAACCGCTTGGCGCAACTGGCGGGAACGCTGTCCGGCGGCGAGCAGCAGATGCTGGCCATCAGCCGGGCCCTCATGACCCGGCCCCGGACGCTCCTCCTCGACGAGCCGTCGCTCGGGCTGTCACCGCGGATCGTCCAGGACATCTTCGAGATCATCGCCCGACTCAACGGAGAGGGGCTCGCGATCCTCCTGGTGGAGCAGAACGCCGCGATGGCGCTGACCATTGCGGACTACGTGTACGTCCTCGACCGCGGGGTGGTCGCCTACGAGGGGCCCCCCGAGGAGTTTGCCGCGACGGACGTCGCGCTGGCGTACCTGGGGTGACGCTGGACCACAACAAGGCAGGCACGCTCATGACATCGACAGCCCGACTGATCGTCGTGACGCTGGTCAGTTTCGGCATCGTCGTCCTCACCGGGGGGGGCCCGCCGCCGCGGCCATCGCCAACGCCGTGGCCGACGCCTTCGGCGGCCGGTTGCGGATCCTGCATCCGGTGCTTTCGCCCGAGCGTGTCCACGCGCTGCTCGCCCATCTCTAAAGGCGCTGCGCCGATCCAGCCTCCGCGACAGGGCCCCACGGGCTGGTCGTGGGACGGGATCCGTTGTTGGCGGCCGGAGGCTGGAGCCGGGCCCGGTCTCGGAGACCGCTCCAGCCCTTGACCCGACCGTTGGCTCGGTCGCTCCTCGTTCAACGGACAGCGGGCACGGCTCGCTCGCCGCCTCGCTTCTGCGCCCTCTTGAGCGGCCTGCTGGGTTCTTCTGCGGCCTGGCAGGCCGCTGGGGGGCAGAACCGCGCGGCCCGATCCGGGGGATGAGTCGGTTAGAATAAGGGCCTATGCCAGAAGCGGTGCGCGTCCGCTTTGCCCCGAGCCCCACGGGGCACCTGCACGTGGGGGGCGCCCGCACGGCCCTGTTCAACTGGGCCTTCGCGCGCCGCCACCAGGGGGTCTTCATCCTCAGGATCGAGGACACGGACCGGTCCCGCTCCACGGAGGAGTACATCCAGTCCATCCTCGAGGCCTTGAGCTGGATGGGGCTCGACTGGGATGAGGGGCCGCCCGCGGCGGGCTACCGCCAGACGGAGCGTCTCGAGATCTACAAGGCGCAGGCCGACCGCCTGCTGGCCGAGGGCCGCGCCTACCGCTGCCGCTGCACCGCCCAGGCGCTCGACGCCCTCCGGCGGGAGGCCCAGCAGCGCGGGGAGACCTTCCGGTACCCCGGCACCTGCCGCGACGTCGCCGTGCCGGCCTCGGAGCCCAGCGCGCTGCGGCTGCGCATCGCCGCCGGCGGGGAGACGGTCGTGGAGGATGCCATCCACGGGCGGGTCACCTTCGACCACACCCAGCTCGACGACTGGATCCTGGTGCGCACCGACGGGACGCCGACCTACAACTTCTGCGTCGTGGTGGACGACGTGACGATGAAGATCACCCACGTCATCCGGGGCAACGACCATCTGTCGAACACGCCCAAGCAGATCCAGTGCTACGAGGCCCTGGGCTACCCGTTGCCCGCCTTTGCCCACATCCCCATGATCCTCGGATCGGACAAGAGCCGTCTCAGCAAGCGGCACGGGGCCACCTCCGTCCAAGCGTTCCGGGACGCGGGCATCGTGCCCGAGGCCATGCTCAACTACCTGGCCCGGCTCGGCTGGTCCCACGGCGATGAGGAGATCTTCTCTCGAGACGACATCGCGCGGCACTTCGACCTGGCGCACGTGGGCCAGGCCGCGGCCATCTTCGACCGCGCCAAGCTCGAGTGGCTGTCCATGCACTGGATCAAGGCGATGCCGCCCGAGTGCCTGGCGGCCCAGCTCATGCCCTTCCTCGACAGCGCGGGCCTGCCGGCGCCGGCGGAGCGGCCGTGGCTCGCGCGCGTCACGGAGACCCTCAGGGAGCGCTCCCACACCCTGGTGGAGATGGCGGAGAAGGCCACGTTCTACTTCCGGCGGCCGGCGGCCTATGATCCGCAGGCCACGGCCAAGTTCTGGACCGGCGCGGCGCATGACCGCTACGCGCTGCTGATCAAGCGGCTCGAGGCCCAGGCCGACCTCGACCCGGCGGCCGTCGAGGCGCTGTATCGGGAGCTGGCGGCGCAGCTTGAGGTCAAGCTCGTGGACCTCGCCCAGCTCACCCGCGTCGCCATCACGGGCACGACGGTGAGCCCGCCGATCTTCCAGGTGGTGAGCCTCCTCGGCAAGCCCGAAACTCTCGCCCGCCTGAAGGCCGCCCAGTCGGCCTGCGAGGGGAGATCGTGACCGGCCTGCTGCTGGCCCGCCACGGCCAGTCGGTCTCCAATGCGGTACGCCGCTTCCAGGGGATGCAGGACGTGCCGCTGTCGCCGCTCGGGCTGCGTCAGGCCGAGGCCCTGGGCGAGGCGCTGCGCCGGCGCCGGCTGGCGGCCATCTACACGAGCCCCCTCAACCGCGCCCGGCGCACGGCGGAGATCGTCGCCGCCTGGCTCTCCATGGCCGTGGTGACCGTGGAGGATCTGCGCGAGCTGTCGCTCGGGGAGTGGGAGGGCCGCACCGTGGAGGAGATCCGGGCGCTGCCCGGCGATCCCTATGCCCGGTGGGTGCGGGACCCCGTGGTCGGGCTGCCGCCTGGCGGCGAGCCGCTGCATGCCGTGCAGCGACGTGTCGTGCGCGCCATCGAGGCAATCGCCGCGGGGCATCCGAATGGCGACGATGTGCTCGTGGTCTGCCACGGCGGCGTCATCAGCGCCTTCCTCGCCCATTGCCTGGGGCTACCGCTGTCGGCCATCTGGCGGGTCACGCTCTCCAACGGCTCGCTCACCGAGGTGGCGCCGCCGCGGGTCCTCTCGGTGAACGACACCGCGCATCTCGACGGCCTCGATGCTCCGGCCGCGGCGGCCCTGAGCCCGTGAGCCGGCCATGACGGTGCTCGCGCTCTTCGGCGGCCTCGCCCTTCTCCTCTACGGCATGCAGCTCACCGGCGAGGGACTGCAGCGCGCCGCCGGCGGCCACCTGCGTCACCTGCTCACGAGCATGACACGCAACCGGCTGGCGGCCGTGGGGTCGGGCGCCGTCGTGACGGCCCTCATCCAGTCCTCCTCGGCGACGACCCTCATGCTGATCGGGTTCGTCTCGGCCGGACTCGTCTCCTTCCGGCAGTCGCTGGGCGTGATCCTCGGCTCCGACATCGGGACGACGTTCACCGTCCAGCTCCTCGCCTTCAAGATCCAGGAGCTGGCGCTTCTCCTGGTGGGCGTGGGCTTCGCCATGTCCTTCTTCGCGCGCCGGGGCATGGCCAAGAACCTCGGGCAGGCCGTCCTCGGGTTCGGCTTCCTCTTTCTCGGCATGCGAGTGATGGCCGAGGGCATCGCCCCGCTGGCCGGCCAGGACCTCTCGCGCCAGGTCCTCGTGGCCTTCGCCGCGAACCCCGTGCTCGGCATCCTGGCCGGCGCGTTCCTGAGCGCCACCATGGCCTCCTCCGCGGCGACCATCGGGCTCGCGCTGTCCCTGGCGAGCCAGGGACTGCTGGGGCTCTCCGGGGCCGTCCCCATCGTGCTGGGCGCCAACATCGGTACCTGCGCCACGGCGTTCGCCGCGAGCCTCCGCTCCTCGTCGGATGCGCGTCGCGTGGCGGTGGCGCACATCGCCTTCAAGGTGCTGGGGGTCGCGCTGGTCTTCCCGTTCATCCAGCCCTTGACGGGGCTCGTGGCGCAGACGGCAGCGGACCCGGCGCGCCAGATCGCCAACGCCCACACGCTCTTCAACGTGGCCATCAGCGCGCTGTTCCTCCCCTTCGCCACGGTGGCCGCCCGGGCCGTCATCGCGCTCGTCCCGGAGGAGGAGCGCGCCGACAACCCCTTCAAGACGCGCTATCTGGACGACCGGTACCTCGACCAGCCCGCGCTCGCCATCGGCCAGGCCATGCGCGAGGCCCTCCGCATGGGAGACGTGGCCCAGGCCATGCTGCGCGATGCCATGACCGTGCTCCGGACGGATAACCAGGAGCTCCTGGAGGACGTCGAGCGGCGGGACGACCAGCTCGACTACCTGGAGCGGCAGATCAAGATCTTCCTCTCGCGTCTCGGCCGCGAGACCATGAGCCCCGACCTCGCGCAGAAAGAGATCGCCCTGATCTCCTTCATCGGCAACCTGGAGAACATCGGCGATATCATCGACAAGAACCTGATGGAGCTCGCGCGGAAGAAGCTGTACCAGGGCCGCAAGTTCTCGGACGCAGGGGAGGCCGAGCTGATCGAGTTTCACGCCATGGTCTCCAAGAACCTGGAGCGCGCCATCGCGGGCTTCGCCGCCAACGACCGGAGCCTCGCCCAGGAGGTGCTGGACCAGCGGCCCATCGTGCGGCAGCGCGAGCGGGAGATGCGCGAGTCGCATCTCGCGCGGCTGCGCCGGGGGCTCGCCGAGTCGCTGGAGACCTCCGAGATCCACCTGGACGTGCTCACGAACCTCAAGCGCATCTCCTCGCACATCACGGCGCTCGTGTTTCCGATCCTGGAAGAAGTGTAGGGAGGGCCTGTGCCGCAGCCGCGTCTCCGGGTCCTGTTCATCGCCTCCGAGGTGGCGCCCTTCGCCAAGACCGGCGGCCTCGCCCAGGTGGCCTCGGCCCTGCCGCGGGCCGTCGCGGCGCTGGGGCACGATGTCCGCGTGCTGATGCCCAAGTACCGCGGGGTGGAGGCCCAGAGCCCGGACTTGCGCGTCGTGATCCCCCAGGTCCGCGTGCCGCTGGGCGACCGGACGGCGGAGGGCGCGCTCTGGGAGGGGCGCAACCCGGCCGGCCTGCCCATCTACTTCCTCGCGCACGACCACTACTACGACCGCGACGGTCTCTACGGGACCAACGACGGCGACTACTGGGACAACTGCGAGCGCTTCATCTTCTTCTGCCGCGGGGCGCTGGAGGCCCTCGGTGCGCTCGGGCGGGATCCGGCCTCCGCCTGGCGGCCGCAGCTGATCCACGTCAACGACTGGCAGACGGGCCTGGTCCCCGTCTACCTGCGCACGCTCTACCGCGACCACCCGGGGCTCGGGCGCCTGGCCACGCTCTTCACCATCCACAACCTCGCCTACCAGGGCGTCTTCTGGCACTACGACATGCCCATGACCGGGCTCGGCTGGGATCTCTTCACGCCGGCAGGCATCGAGTTCTACGGCAAGATCAACTTCCTCAAGGGCGCGCTCGTCTTCGCCGACCTCCTCACCACCGTGAGCCGGACCTACGCGGACGAGATCAGGACGGCCGCCTTCGGCGGCGGGCTCGAGGGCGTGCTGGAGGAGCGCAGCCAGGACCTGCACGGCGTGGTCAACGGCATCGACGACGAGGTGTGGAACCCGGAGACGGACGCGGCCATCGCCACGCGCTACTCGGCCGCCGATCTCGAGGGCAAGGCCGCGTGCCGCGAGGCCCTGCGCCGGGAGCTCGGGCTCGACGACGGCCCGGGGCTCGTCATCGCCATGGTGACGCGGCTCGCCGATCAGAAGGGGCTCGACCTCGTGCTCGAGGCGCTGCCGGAGATGCTCGCGGCGGGCGCTGCGTTCGTCCTGCTGGGGTCAGGCGCCCCGCACCTGGAGGAGGCCTTCACCCAGGCTGCGGCCGAGCACCCGGGGCGGGTGGCGGTGCGGATCGGTTTCAGCGACGACCTGGCGCGGCGGATCTACGGGGGAGCGGACTGCTTCCTCATGCCCTCCCGCTACGAGCCCTGCGGGCTCGGCCAGCTCATCGCCCTGCGCTACGGGACGGTGCCGATCGTCAGGCGCACGGGCGGGCTGGCCGACACGGTCCGGCCTTTCGATGCTACCTTGCGCACGGGCACCGGCTTTCCGTTCGACGGCTTCTCGGGCGAGGAGTTGCTCGATGCCGTCAGGCGCGCGGTGGCGGTTCACCGGGACCAGGCCCTCTGGAGCGCGCTCGTGAGAAACGCCATGACCGAGGATTTCTCCTGGGACGCCTCGGCCCGGGAGTACGTGACGCTCTACCGCAGGGCGCTCCGGGCTCGCAACCCCCGAGCCTGACCACCCAGGGAGGCTCCATGAAGAAGATCGAGGCCATCATCAAGCCCTTCAAGCTGGACGACGTCAAGGAGGCGCTGACCGAGCTCGGCGTGGTCGGCATGACCGTCACCGAGGTGCGCGGCTTCGGCCGCCAGAAGGGGCACACGGAGCTCTACCGCGGCTCGGAGTACACGATCGATTTCCTCCCCAAGGTGAAGATCGAGGTGGTGGTGCCCGACGACCTCGTGGACAAGGTGGTGTCGGTCATCTGCGCCGCAGCCAAGACGGGCTCCATCGGGGACGGCAAGGTTTTCGTGCTGCCGCTGGGCGAGGCCATCCGGATCCGCACCGGCGAGACCGGACAATCCGCCATCTGACCGCGCCCCTCGCGACAGGCCCAGCGTCGCCCATGCGGGCGCGCCCTCGATGATCGGTTTGCTGGCGGCGGTTCCCGGCGATCCCCGGGCCCTCCGGCAGCTCCAGCGTCTCGGCTTTGCGGATCCGGCGGCGGCCCTCGCCAACCTCCACGCGCTGGCGCCGACGCCGTTCGACGGCGAGCTCCTGGCGCCCGTTCTGCCGCGACTCCTGGGCGAGATCCAGGGCGCCCCCGATCCGGACATGGCGCTCAACAACCTGGAGCGCCTGGCCGCTCACAGCGAGCGCGCCGCCTTCTTCCGGCTCCTCGACGCCCATCCGGGCGCGATCCATCTCCTCGCCCGCCTCGGGGGGACGAGCCAGGTCCTCGCCGACACGCTGCGCCGCTATTCCCACCTGTTCCTCTGGCTGCTCGAGCCCTGGACCATGCGCCAGTGGCTGCGGGACGACCTGGAGGAGGAGCTGCGGCAGAGCACGGCCGCGTTCTCGAGGGCCGCGGCCCGCTGGAACGCGCTCCGCCGTTTCAAGTACCGCCAGCTCCTGCGGATCGGCTGCCGCGACATCCTGGGTGACGCCGATCTCACCGTCACCACGGAGGAGCTGTCGCGGCTGGCGGACGTGTGCCTCGAGGAGGCGCGGCGCTGGGCCGAGGGCGGGCTCGAGCCGCTCTACGGCGTGCCCGTGGGGCCGGACGGGGCGCGCACGGGGCTCGCCGTCATCGGCATGGGCAAGCTCGGCGGGGACGAGCTGAACTACTCCTCCGACATCGACCTGATCTTCGTCTACGGCGAGGACGGCGAGACCACGGGGGGCACGGCCGGCCGCGTCTCCAACGACCGGTACTTCACCGAGGCCACGCGCTCGATCGTGGCGGCCATCGAGTCGGTGACCGACGAGGGGCACGCCTTCCGCGTGGACCTGAGGCTCCGGCCCGAGGGGCGCTCCGGGGCGCTGATCCTCTCGCTCGGGGGCTACCGGACGTACTTCGCCGAGCGCGCCGAGCTGTGGGAGCGGCAGGCGCTCATCAAGGCGCGCGCCTGCGCGGGCGACGCGGCGGTCGGCGCCCGATTCTTCGAGCTCACGCGTCCGTTCGTGTTCCGCCCCGGGCTCGACCCGGGGATCGTCGCCGAGATCCGGCGGATGAAGCAGGAGATCGACCGCTCCCAGCGGGCCAAGGGCATCGAGCGCCGGAACGTGAAGCTGGGCGTCGGGGGGATCCGGGAGATCGAGTTCCTCGTCCAGGCGCTCCAGCTGCTCTACGCCGGGGACGATCCGTGGCTGCGCGAGCGGAACAGCCTGCGGGCCATCTTCCGGCTCACGGAACGGGGCTACGTGTCGCCGGCCCTGGGGCGCTTCCTGGGCGACGCCCTCGTCTACCTCCGCACCGTCGAGCACCGGCTGCAGATCCTGTACGAGTTCCAGACTCACACGCTGCCCGAGGACCCGGCGGCCCTCGGGCTCCTGGCGCGCCGCATGGGCGTGGCGCTGCCGCCGGACGCCGCCCGGCGGCGCTTCCTCGCCGAGTACCGTCGCGTCACGCGGGGCGTGCACGCGGCGTTCCGGGAGTTCTTCGACACGCGACCGGCCCGGACGAAGGCCGAGCCCCCGCGCATTCCCAGGTTCACCGCGCTCAAGGCCACGGGCTTCGCCGACCCGGACCGCGCCCGGCAGAACCTGCGGCTCGTCCTCGAGGGCCGGCCGCTCCTGCCGTACCCGGCGCGCGCCCAGGCCGCCCTCTGGCGGATGTTCCCGGTGCTGCTCGACGCCCTCTGGCAGAGCCCCGACCCCGACGAGGCGCTGAACCAGTTCGAGCGCTTCGTGGCGGCCGCCGGGCCCCGGACGGCCTACCTCGAGCTCCTGGCCAACCGCCCCGGCCTGCTGGCGAACCTGGTGAAGCTCTGCGCCCGCGGCGAGCTCCTCACCCAGATGCTCCTGGCCCAGCCCGAGCTCCTCAACGGCCTCGCCGATCCGGCGACCTTCGCGGCGCCCAAGGGCAAGGCGGCCTTCCGGGTGACGCTGGCGGCGGCGCTCGCGCCGCGGCTGTCGCTGACCGAGCGCAAGGACCGGCTGCGGCGTCTCAAGCAGGCCGAGGAGCTCGGCATCACGTGGCGGATGCTCTTGCGGGTGACGGATGCCGAGCGCTTCTCCGCCGAGATGACGGCGCTCGCCGAGGCCGCGCTCTCCACGGCGTGGCTCATGGCGCTCGAGCAGGTGACGTCGCTCTATGGCGTGCCGCGCGGCGCCGATGGGCGGTTCGTCCCGGCCGTGATCGTGGGGCTCGGGAAGTTCGGCGGGCGGGAGCTGAGCACGGGATCGGATCTGGACCTGTTCGTGATCTACGAGGGCCCCGGGCGGACTGACGGGTCGGAGAGCGTCGAGGCCCACGTGTTCTACGACAAGGCCGTGGAAGCCCTCTCCGGTGTCCTCGGCGATATCACCGCCGCGGGCGTCGTCTTCCCGGTGGATCTCCGGCTGCGCCCCGGATCCAAGGGCTCGGGCTTCGCCTCGAGCCTTCCGGCCATGGAGCAGTACTACCGCGAGTGGGCGGACCCGTGGGAGCGGCAAACCCTGACGCGGGCGCGGCTCTGCTCGGGGGACGCGCGCCTCGGCCGCCGGGTGCGGCGGCTCATCCGCGCGCTCCTCTACGGGGCGCTGGCGGCGCCGGCGGACCTCAAGGAGATGCGGCTGCTCAGGGAGCGCATGGAGAAGGAGCTCGGAAAGGAGACGCCCGGGCTCTTCCACGTCAAGTTCGGCCGGGGCGGCCTCGTGGACGTGGAGTTCATCACCCAGGCGATCCAGCTCACCAGCGGGGCCCGGCACCCCGCCATCCGCCGCCCGACCACGCTGCAGGCGATCGGCGCCATGGGCGCGATCGGGCTCCTGTCCCGGGAGGACGCGGAGGGGCTCGCCGAGCAGTACCGCTTCCTCCGCCGCGTATCGGGAGCGGTACGCCTCTTCGGCGCGCGCCCCCCGGACGCCCTCGAGCTGGCGGGACCCATCCCCGGGCGGATCGCGCGGAGCCTCGACTACCCGTCGCGCAAGGACTTCCTGGCGGACTACAGGCGCCGCACGGCCTGGGTGCGCGCCCTCTACGACCGCGTCGTGCCGCCGTGAGCCAGCGATGACTCTCGCGCTGGCGGCGCTGCTCCCGCTGGTCGGGCTCGCGGTCTGGACGTTCGTCCGGTTCCGGCCTCGGAGCGGCTCGGCCGTTGCCGTGCGCGCCTACAACGTCGGCGTCCTCCTCGTTGCCGTGGCCGGGTGCGCCTGGACGGCCGCCCACTTTTACAGGATTACCGGGCAGAGCGTCGATCGCGCCTGGTGGCCAGTCCTGGCCACGCTGGCCTCGCTGCTCGTCGTGTCGGGGGTGCTCCTGGCCGGCACGGCGCTCAGGAACTTCGTGGTGTTCGCCGGACGGCGGCGCAGATGAGCGCCTCGAGAAGCCAGCCGGTCGGGCAGCGGGTGCCGGTGCTCTCGCCTGACCCCCGCGACAAGCCCGCCGCCGTGAAATGAGCGCGATGCACGAAGGCGGGATGTGATCTCTGGCGAGGCGTGAGCGGCCCCTCTGGTGGGGCTGGGAGCTCGATCTCAGCCCGCACCTGCTGAAGCGCATGGCCGATCGCCGCTTTACGGAGGTCGACCTTCGGCATATGCTTGAGCACGCGCGCGCCTATCGGCGCGACGTCGTCGAAGGGCGCTGGGTGATCGTCGCCCGTCATCGACGACATCCATGGGAGGTCATTGTCGAGCCCGACTTTGATGCCCGGTTGCTGGTGGTTGTCACCGCGTACGCTGTCTGGGAGGCGTGAGATGAAGGGAGCGTATCTGGAAGTGACATTCAGACACGGGCGCCCGCTGGCCGCATACCTGTACTTGCCGCGCCGACCGGGCGAGCGGTCGTACCGCACCTCGCGCGTCCCACCGGGGCTGGTGATCGACTTCAGCCGAGGCGGCAAGCCGATCGGGATCGAGATCACTGCCCCGGGCCGGGTGTCCACGGTGGCCCTGAACAGGGTCCTTCGCGGTCTGGGACTGCCTCCCCTCAAGCGGGACGATCTGGCCCCGCTGCGCGCGGCATAGGATTCGCAGAACTCTCGATCAGTCTTCTGGCGGCGGCGCCGAGACAGTGGAGCGACCGGCGGCGGTGATGCCGTGAGCGAGCGTTTCTTCGTGCTGGACGGGCCGGGCTACCTCTACCGCGCTTATCACGCGCTGCCTTTCCTCTCGACCTCCAAGGGCCAGCCCTGCCACGCCGTGCTCGGCATGTCCACCATGGTGTGGAAGCTCCTGCGCGAGGAGAGCCCCGACTACTTCATCGTGGCGTGGGACCCGCCGGGGCCGACCTTCCGCGAGGAGCGCTTCGCCGCCTACAAGGCAACGCGCCCGCGCATGCCCGACGACCTCCGCAGCCAGATCCCCTACGTGAAGGCCCTGTTCGAGGCGCTGCGCCTCCCGCTCGTGGAGGTGCCGGGCTTCGAGGCCGACGACGTGCTGGGCAGCCTGGTGGCCCGCACGCAGGAGCTGCCCCTGGAGCTTGTCCTCGTCAGCAGCGACAAGGACATGCTCCAGCTGGTGGGCCCGCGGGTGCGGGTGCTCTCGCCCGGACCCCGCGGCGAGCGCGTCTTGCTGGACGAGGGGCAGGTGAGGGAGAAGTGGGGCGTGGAGCCGGCGCAGATCCCCGACCTCCTCGCCCTCATGGGCGACAGCATCGACAATATCCCCGGCGTGCCCGGGGTGGGGCAGAAGACGGCCGTGAAGCTCATCGGCCAGTTCGGCAGCGTCGAGCGGCTCTACGACAACCTGACGCTGGTGCCCGGCAAGCTGCGCGAGACGCTCGCCGCGAACCGCAAGCAGGCCCTCCTCTCGCGCGAGCTGGCCACCGTGCGCGCCAGCGTGCCGCTCTCCGAGGATCTCTCCACGTTCCGGTGCCAGGAGCCGGACTGGGAGCGGCTGCGGGCGCTGTGGAGCGAGCTCGAGCTTCACACCCTGCTCCGCCAGCTGCCCGAGGAGGCATCCGCGGCCATCCTGGACGACGAGCCCGCACTCGCCTCACCGGAGGCTCTCGCGGATTATCTGGCGCGAATGCCCGCGGGCGAGGCGCTGGCGGCGGACTGGGTCGGGCAGGGAGGCCCGCCCGAGCCCGAGGTGACGGCGCTCGGGCTTTTCCATCCGGCGGCCGGCTACGCGCGCCTCGCCCTCGCCGGCGTGCCGGATCTGGGCGGCCGCGCCCTCATCGGCCACGACCTGAAGCCCGTGCTCGAGTGGTGGCTCGCCCGGGGCGCGGCACCGCCGTCCATCGAGGACACCGCGGTCGCCGCGTACCTGCTCAACCCTGCCCGCACCAACTACCGGCTCGAGGAGGTCTGTGCCGAGATCGCCGGTGAAGGCCCGGGGCTCGCCCGGCCCGGCGCTCGCGCGCAGTGGGTGTGGCGGCTCTGGGAGGGCGAGCGGCCGGCCCTCGAAACGGCGGGGTTGCGGGCGGTCTACGAGGAGATCGAGCGGCCGCTGGTGCCCGTGCTCGCCGCCATGGAGCGCCACGGGATCCGCGCGGATCCGGACCGCCTCATCGAGTTCTCCAGGGAGCTCGAGCGGAGCCTGGACGCCCTCACGCGAGAGATCCACGTCCTCGCCGGCGAGGAGTTCAACCTCTCCTCGCCCAAGCAGCTGGCCGTGATCCTGTTCGAGAAGCTCAAGCTGCCGCCCGTCAAGAAGACCAAGACCGGCTACTCCACCGACGCGGACGTGCTCGAGCATCTGGCGCTCGGGCATCCGCTGCCGGCCAGGCTCATCGAGCACCGCACGCTCGCCAAGCTCAAGAGCACCTATGCCGACGCGCTCCCGACCCTGATCAATCCCCGGACCGGCCGCATCCACACCTCGTTCAACCAGCTCGTGGCGGCCACCGGGCGATTGTCGTCGTCCAATCCGAACCTGCAGAACATCCCCATCCGGACCGACCTCGGCCGGCGGATCCGCGCGGCCTTCGTGCCGGAGCCGGGCTGGCGCTTCGT
>JACOVB010000322.1 GCA_016177555.1 Candidatus Rokuibacteriota bacterium | reverse complement strand
GATCAACACGGTGACCCCGGGCTTCATCGCCACCGAGATGCTCGAGCATATCCCGGCGAAGGTGCTGGAGAGGATCCTCGGTCAGATCCCGCTGGGCCGGCTCGGGAAGCCGGAGGAGGTCGCCCGGGTCGTGCACTTCCTGGCCGCCGACGCCTCCTCGTATATCACCGGTCAGGTCTGGGGCGTCAACGGCGGGTTGGACATGTGACGCAGGCCGCCGCGGGACCCGGGGCACACGCGGGAGAGCCGATGATCCGCCCGCTCACCCTGGCCGACCGCGACGCGGCGGTGGCCGTCATCAACACGGCTGCCCGCTGGTACCGCGACTTCCTCCCGCCCGAGGAGGTGCACGACCCGGAGATGACGCCGGCCCAGTGGGAGGCCGAGGCGCGCCGGCTCACGTGGTACGGCGCCTTCGCGGGTGCGGCGGCGCTGCTGGGCGTCATGGCGCTCGAGTACGTTCGCGACGTGGCCCTGCTGCGCCACGCCTACGTCCTGCCCGAGCAGCAGCACGCACGGATCGGCTCGCGGCTGCAGGCGCATCTGGAGGGGGAGATCCGCGGCGTGCGGCGGATCATCGTCGGCACCTATGCCGGGAACTACAAGGCCCGGAGCGCGCTCGAGAAGGCCGGCTACCGGCTCTCGGCCGACCCCGAGGCGGTGCTGCGCGCGTATTACGTCATCCCCGAGGATCGGCTGCGCACCTCGGTCACGTACGAGAAGCCGCTCTGACCCCCCGGCTGCGCTGGCTCTCCTGCCAGGCGATGTACAGCCCGCTGGCGGTGATGACGGTGGCGCCCCCCCACGTCCACCCGCTCGGCACATCCCCGAAGGCGAGGTAGCCCATTCCCGCCGCCCCGATCAGCTGCGCGTACTGGAACGGCGAGAGGATGGACGCCTCGCCCCAGAGGAATGCGCGCGCGACGAAGTAGTGGCCGAGCCCGCCCAGCAGGCCGACGGCGCTCAGGATGAGCCAGTGGGAGAGCCGGTCCGGCGTCCGCCAGAAGAAGGGCACCGCGACCGACAGAACCAGCGTGCCGACGATCGCGCTGTAGGTGACGCTCACCTCGGGCCGGTCATAGGCCGCCATGCGGCGCGTGAGGATCTGGTACACGGCGTAGCAGCCCGAGCTGGCGACGACGAGGAGGAGGTACGGATTGGCGCCCTCGGCGCCGGGACGGATGACGATCAGCGCGCCGCAGAAGCCCACCGCGATGGCGAGCCAGTGCCCGCGGCTGACCCGCTCCGCCAGCATGGGGCCCGCCAGCGCCGCCACGAGGAGCGGCGAGGTGAACGACACGGCCGTCGCGTCCGCCAGCGGCACGAAGCCCAGCGCCGCGAAGAAGAGGCTCGTCGAGGCCAGCAGCAGGAACGAGCCCAGATCAGCTCCACCGTCGGGAGATGCGGGCGCAGGAGCTTCACGCCCGTGTTCATGATGACGAACAGGACCGCGGCGAGGACGATGAAGCAGACGCCGCGCAGGATGCGCGGGTCGCGGCCGGCCGGTGGGGTCAGGACGCCGGTTATCGCCCGGCTCGCAGGACGATCGCGTGGTCATGGTCGTGATCGTGGAGATCGCTCATCGCTCTGGTCCCCCTCGGGGAGTATACGGCCGGGCCCGCCGCGCGTCCACGGGCGACCGGCCGCCTGCGCCGCCGCGATGTGCCCGTAGTCAGCGCGCTGGCGGGCGCGGCGATGTCGCTCACACGGAGCGAAGCGTGATGCGGGGCGCCTCCGTGAACGGGTCCTTGAGCGTGTCGATGATCAGCGATGCCGGAATCGACTCGGGCATTCCTTGCCTCCCATGAGATGATCGGCCTATCGTTCCTCAGACTCGCCGGAAGAAAGGATCTCCGATGCGTAGACGTCTCTCGTGGTCCCTCGCGTTCGTGCTCGTCATGGCCTCCGTCGTCTCCGCCGCCCCGCCCGAGCCGAAGAGCGAGGAGCAGAAGACGCTGTACGCCCTGGGGCTCTTCCTCAGCCGGAGCCTCGCCGCGTTCAGCCTCAGCGAGGCTGAGCTGGAGATGGTCAAGGCCGGGCTCACCGACGGCGTCCAGACCAAGACGCCGAGGGTGGACGTGCAGACGTACGGGCCGAAGATCCAGGAGCTGCAGACCGCGCGGCAGACGGCCGCCGCGGCCGTCGAGAGGAAGGCGGGGCAGGCCTTCCTCGACAAGGCCGCCGCCGAGAAGGGCGGCAGCAAGACGGCCTCCGGCGCCATCGTCACCACGCTCAAGGCGGGCACGGGCGCCTCCCCGAAGGCCGCCGACAAGGTGAAGGTCCACTACCACGGCACGCTCACCGACGGGTCGGTGTTCGACAGCTCCGTCCAGCGGAAGGAGCCGGTGACCTTCCCGCTCAACGGCGTCATCAAGTGCTGGACCGAGGGCGTGCAGACCATGAAGGTGGGCGGCAAGAGCCGGCTCGTGTGCCCGCCCGACCTCGCCTATGGCGATCGCGGGGCCCCCCCGAAGATCAAGCCCGG
>JACOVB010000341.1 GCA_016177555.1 Candidatus Rokuibacteriota bacterium | reverse complement strand
CCACCACGCGGGATTCCTTGATCGCCTGGGCGGTGCTGCGCCGGGGCGAGCCCGTGGCCGGGTTCAGGAGCCTGTCCAGGCTGTGCTTGACGGCCTGGGCATTGAACGGCGTCCCGTCGTGGAAGCGGACGCCCTTGCGGAGCTTGAAGGTCCAGGTGAGCTTGTCGGCGGAGACGGACCAGGACTCGGCGAGGCCCGGGACGATCTTGCCCTCGTCGTCCTGGTACACCAGCGTCTCGTGGATATGCATGACGGCCCGGGCGGTGGGGACGTCGGTGACGAACTGGGGGTCGAGGGTGAGCGCGTCGGTGCCCGTCGCATAGACGAGCGTGCCGCCCGCCTTTGGGGCGGCGGCGCCGGCGGCGGGTGAGGCGGCCAGCCAGGCGAGGGCGAGGGCGGCGGTCCAGGCGAGTCGGATACGCATCGGAGGGCCTCCGGGTTCGAAGTGTGAGCCGCGCGACACGCGGATTCTAGCACGCCGCGCATGCGCTATGATGGCGGCGGAGCCGGGACCCGTGGACTACTATCCTCCCCCCGATGATTCTCCCGACGACTGGGAGCGCGTCGAGCCGGCGGCAGCCGGCCTCGACCCGGCACCTCTCGCCGAGGCCGTCGCCTTCGCCCGCGCTCACGAGAGCCGCTGGCCGAAGAGCCTCTTCACCGAGGACGGCCGCTACTACCCGACCGTGTACGTGGACGAGGGGCCGCCCTGGAACGAGCTCACCGGACCCGTGCGGGAGTGGGCCGGTCCGAGCGGGCTCCTCCTGCGCGGCGGGCGGATCGTCGCCGAGTGGGGCGACACGCGCCGGGTGGACATGACCTTCAGCGTGGCGAAGAGCTATCTCGCCATCCTGGCCGGGCTCGCCCTCGAGGACGGCCTGATCCGGAGTCTCGACGATCCCGTCCGCGCCTCTGCCCTCGACGACGGCTTCGAGGCGCCCGGCAACCGCGCGATCACCTGGCGGCACCTCCTCCAGCAGACGAGCGAGTGGGAGGGCACGCTCTGGGGCAAGCCCGACGCGGTGGACCGCAATCGTGTCGTCGCGCCGGGCGCCACCGACAACTCGCGCAAGGGCCAGCCGCGCGACCTGCGCCCCCCGGGCACCCACTTCGAGTACAACGACGTCCGCGTCAACCGGCTCGCGCTGTCGCTCCTCCAGGTCTTCCGGCGGCCGCTGCCCGAGGTGCTCTACGCTCGCGTCATGGCGCCCATCGGGGCCTCCGACACGTGGCAGTGGCATGGCTACCGCGACGCGTGGGTGGAGATCGATGGGGTGCGGATGCCGTCGGTGTCGGGCGGCGGCCACTGGGGGGGCGGGCTCTGGGCCAGCACGCGCGACCACGCCCGCTTCGCCTACCTGGTCCATCGCCGCGGCCTCTGGGCGGGGAAGACGCTCGTGCCCGCCGACTGGATCGACGCCCTCCGGACGCCGTCGCCGGCCAATCCGGGCTATGGCTTGCTCTGGTGGCTCAACACGGGCCGCGCCCTCTACCCGAGCGCGCCGGCGGCGAGCCTCTTCGCCCTCGGCGGGGGCGCGCATGTCCTCTGGCTCGATCCCGACCACGACCTCGTCATGGTCGCGCGCTGGGTGGACAAGCCCGAGGTGGACGGGCTCCTCGCGCGCATCCTCGCCAGCCTCGCCGGCTGAGCCGCCGCGCCCGTCGGCGGGCCCGGCTCCGGCGGCCCCGGCGGAGATGGGGGCGCGGGAGGTCACCAGGCGGATGTCCGCGCCGTGACGGGCGGGGCAGCGTCCGCTCGGAGCCGGATGCGGCCGAGACACCCCGCCGGCCCGTCGGAACAGGCCGACCCGCCTCGCCGCGTCTGCCGGAATACGCAGCCCCGCGCACCCAGCGGCCGAGCTCAGGTTGAACGGACAGGCGGTGGACGGGTTCCGGGGATGGGTTATACTCACGGTATGAAGATTGCGGTGTCCGTCCCGGACGACGTCTTTGAAGAGGCAGAGCGGCTGGTGCGCCGGATGAGGCGCTCGCGGAGCCAGGTCTACAGCCGGGCCCTCGCCGAATACGTGGCGCGTCACACCCCCGATCGTGTGACCGAGGCGATGGATCGAGCGCTGGCCGAGATCGGCGAACCGGCGGAGCAATTCGTGCGTGCGGCTTCCCGCCGCGTCCTGAAGCGCAGCGACTGGTGACTGTCGCCCAGGGCGACGTCTGATGGGCCGACCTGCCAGAGGCGACGGGCTCCGGACCGGGGTTCCGGCGTCCGGTCGTGGTCGTACAGGGAGACGCGCTGAACCGTAGCCGCATTGCAACCGTCGTGTGCGTGGCCCTGACGAGCAACCTGAAGTGGGCGACAGCGCCCGGGAACGTCCTGCTGCCGTCCAGCGCAACTGGGCTTCCGAAGGAATCGGTCGCCAACGTCTCCCAGCTGGTGACGCTGGACAAGACGGACCTCACCGAACGAACGGGCAAGCTCTCGATATCGAAGATCGAGCTGGTGCTTTCGGGCATCGACGTCGTCCTGGGGCGCTGAGGAGCCGTCCCGCGCAACCGGGTGGTCGTCCCCGGTGCCACCGACAACTCGCGCAAGGGCCAGCCGCGCGACCTGCGCCCCCCGGGCACCCACTTCGAGTCCAACGACGTCCGCGTCAACCCGCTCGCGCTCTCGCTCTTCCAGTTCTTCCGGCAGCCGCTGCCCGAGGTGCTCCGCACCCGCGTCATGGCGCCCACTGGGGCGGCGGGCTCTGGGCCAGCACGCGCGACCACGCCCGCTTCGCCTACCTCGTCCATCGCCGCGGCCTCCGGGCGGGGAAGCCGATCGTCCCCGCCGACTGGATCGACGCGCTCCGGACGCCGTCGGCAGCCAAACCCGGGCTATGGTCTGCTCTGGTGGCTCAGCACCGGCCGCGCGCTCTACCCGAGCGCGCCGGCGGCGAGCCTCTTCGCGCTGGACGGTGGCGCGCATGTCCTCTGGCTCGATCCCGACCTGGTCATGGTGGTGCGCTGGGTGGACAAGCCCGAGGTGGACGGCCTCCTCGCCCGCATCCTCGCCAGTCGCGCCGCCTGAGCCGCGGTGCCCCTCGGCGCGCTCAGCGCCGGCTGGTCCGGGCGGCCCGCGGGTAGCCGCTCCAGCCGATCGCGCCGTCCCGCCCTCTGGCGCCCGGGCGGTGCTTCATCTCCGTCCTCGCCACGACCACAGAGGCGGCGCCATTGCCCCACCCGGGCCTGCGCGCTATAGTTGGCGCGTCCCGACCGAGAGGGGGGAAGCCCGCGTCATGACCCTTCGAGGATCGCTCGGCCCGCTCGCGTACCCGGTCGGAGGTCGGCCCTCACGGGCCCTCGTGGTCCGCGGGTCCCGCTCCGTCCACGGCAAGCGCCAACCGGCGGAGATGGGCGCGCGGGAGATCACGACGTCCCTTGCCTCCCTGGCGGCCGACGGGCGCGCCGCCGCCTCGACCCGGAACCAGGCGCTGAGCGCCCTCCTGTTCCTGTCCAAGGACGTGCTGGATCCGCTAGGCGGACGTCGCCGACGTGCGCGCTGGAGCGGACCGCTGGCTCGTGTCGGCCGCCGCGGCCGCTCACCGCGGGCGTTCGCCGCATAGGCGGACGCCCTACTGCGTTCACGATCGGGTTCGGTTGTCCTGCAAGTGCTGCGTGAGTGCAGCCAAGGGGGGGGCTGGTGCTAGGCGGCAGCGCCAAACAGAAGGTCCTCGAGGTGATCGAGAAGCTGCCAGCGGATGCCACGCTGGAAGACGTCATTGAACGGTTGGTGCTCGTGGCGAAGATCGAGCGCGGCCTCGCTAAACTGGACGCGGGACAGAGCATCGATCACAGCGAGGCGAAGCGGCGGCTTCTCCGGTGACCCGAATCGTCTCGGCCCCTCGAGCAAGGGAGTAGCGGTGCGTATGCACAAGCCACCTCACCCGGGCGAGATCATCAAGGCCCTGTGCCTTGAGCCACTCGGCGTGACCGTGACGCAGGCCGCTGAAGCTTTGGGAGTGAGCCGGAAGACCCTCTCCGCTATTCTGAACGGCCGTGCCGGAGTCAGCGCCGAGATGGCGGTCCGTCTTTCCATTGCTTTCGGGACATCGTCCGAGAGTTGGCTGAACCAGCAGACGCAGTACGATCTCTGGCGCGCTGAGCAGCGTCGGAAGCGACTTCGGGTGGTGAAGCTTGCGCCGGTGTAGATGAGGCCCATCATAGGAATCCCTGAGAAGGGGTTCGCCCTCTGCGTCCGGAATCAGGGCGCCGAGGATCTGGACGTTCGTAAGGTCTACGGGGTGTTGCCCGATAGGGCTGCGGCGGCGGAAGGTCACCTGCGGATCATCGACGAATCGGGGGACGACTATCTCTACTCCGCTGAGTACTCCGTGTTCTTGGAACTACCGCAGAAAGCCAACCGCGCGTTGGGTGCGACGCCAGGGGGACGTCCGGGTCTCGGCACACGGGTACGACGAGATGGCTGAGGACGACATCCTTGGCGGTGAGGTGATCGAGGGGGTCGGGGCCGGCGTCGTGGTCGAGGACTACCCCGGCACCCCAGGGGACCGTGTACTCTTGTCCTTCAGCAGGACCGAGGGGGAGATGCCATCCACGTGGTGTGGGGTATCCCGAGAGGGCAGACGTCGCCGGCAGTGCTGATTACTGCCTATTGACCGGATCAGGCTCTCTGGACTGAGGATGTCCTGCGGAGGAGGCAATGAACACGAGGCGGCATACCAAGTTCGTCCGCGAAGGCCCGTACGCGGCAGAGGTCGATGTCGAGTTGATCGAAGAGGGCGCTGGTTTGGCACCGTACCTCTCTCTCGATGACGCGCGCAAGCTCGATACCGTCCGTGAGGCGTTGCGACGTGGTGACACCCAGGCGGCATCTCGTCTTGCGCGCGTCTTCAGCCTCACGCCCATGTCCCAGTGAGCGACCGGGCGAAGCAGCGCATTCAGCGGCCGCGGGTGCGCCGTGCCGCTGATGCGCAACGTTATGCAACTGGGATGCAAAGGGATCTCTCGTGCCACCGAAAGTCCGAGAACTCGTAGCTGAACTCCAGAGCGCAGGTTTCGTCGATCGAGGCGGTAGGGGTAGCCACAGGAACTTCGTTCACCCGCGAGTGGCAAGGCCTGTGACAGTCTCTGGGAGTCCAGGCGACGATGCGAAGCACTACCAAGTTCGGGCTGTGCGTCTTGCCATTGAGGAGTCGAAGAAATGAAGGACAGCGCGAGATACATCAAGATCGTGGAGTGGTCCGAGGAGGATCAGTGCTATGTCGGCAGTTCTCCTGGGTTGGTTTTCGGAGGCTGCCACGGCGATGACGAGAAAGCCGTCTTTGACGAACTGTGCCGGATCGTCGAGGAGGCAATCGATCTCTATAGAAACGACGGCAAGCCGTTGCCGCCGCCAACATCCGGCCGCGACCTGGTCAACAAGATGCAAGCGGTCGCATAGCCTTCGCCTGGAGAAGACGCTCGCAGGGCTCGCGCCTCTCAGGTGAGCCGTGATACGGCGAAGGCGCCGACCGGCTCAGATCTGGCCCACCCACGAGGGGTCGGCGACCTCGCGCCAGCGCGCGCGGATGCGCTCGAAGTCGTCCCGGGGCAGGGGGCCGGCCCGGAGCAGCGCCGCGTTCTGCTGCCAGCGCTCGGGCTTCGTGGTGCCGACGATGGCGGTGTGGATGCCCGGCACGCGGAGGGTGAAGCGGAGGGCGGTGGCCACCGCCGTGTCGCCCGCCGCGTGCAGGAAGGGGTAGCCGAGCCGCCGCAGCCGCGACCAGTAGGCCTGGTAGTAGGGCTCGGCCGGCTTCCGCGCGTACCGCCAGGCGACATTCGCCAGCGGCCGCTTGGCAATGACGCCCATCCGCCGGGCTTGGGCCAGGGGCAGGGTGAGGTCCACGGCCTCCTGGTCAGCGAGGCTCACCGAGGTCTGGAGGGTGTCGAAGCGGCCGCACTCGACGGCGTAGCGCGCCGCCTCGCCGTCGCCGCTGTAGCCGATGTACCGCGCCCAGCCGCGCTCGCGCGCCCGCTCGAGGGCCGCGATGGCCTCGCCCCGCCGGAGCTCGGCGAGGGAGCAGCTGTGGAGCTGGATCAGGTCGAGGGAGTCGGTGGCGAGGCGACGGAGGCTCCGCTCGATGCTGCGGAGGAGCGCGGCCGGCCGCCAGTCCGCGCGCGACTCGCCGCGGGCATGGCCGCACTTGGTGAAGAGGTAGCACTCGCGCCGCCGGGCCCCGAGGGCCCGCCCGATGAGGGCCTCGCTGTCCTCGTAGCACTCGGCCGTGTCGATGACGTAGAGCCCGGCATCGAGCGCGCTCCCCAGGAGCCGCGCCACGGTGCCCGCGGCCACGCGGCGGTAACCGATCTCGGCACCGCCGAAGCCGAGGACGCTCGCGACCATGTCGGTATTGCCGAGCCGGCGCCGCTCGATCCCCGTCATGGCTCAACCTTCAGGCGATGGCGCGTCATCGTCCGAGCACCGTCAGGAGCCGGTCCAGGTCTCCCGCCTCGACGCCGGGACGGAGCGCGGAGAGACGAGCCGCCTCGCCCAGCGGGCGATGCTCTACGTGAGAAACCTAAACCATAACTTCATATTTCTCAATGCGCGCGGCCGGCTACGGGACGAGCACGACCTTGCCGTGGTGGCCCGGCGCCATCACCGCCTCGTGGGCCCGCGGCGCCTGGCCGAGCGGCAGCTCCTGGCCGATCACGGGGCGCAGCGTCCCGTTGCGGAGTCCCTCCACGAGCGCGGCGTGGATGCCGGCGAACTGGGCCGGCGTGGCGTGGTAGAGGGCCATGCCGAGGATGGTGGCGTCCCTGTTCATGGCCAGCCGGGCGTTGATCTCCACCGTGCCGCGGTTGCCGATGACGACGATCCGCCCGCGCATCGCCACGATCCCGAGGTCCTTCTGGAGATTCACGTTCGCCAGCATCTCGAGGACCACGTCCACGCCCTGCCCGCCGGTGAGCTTCATGAGATCGTCGAGGTACCCCGGCGCGCCGTGATCGAGGACGTGATGGGCGCCCTCGGCCAGCACGAGGCGGCGCCCCCGCTCCGTCCCCGCGGTGCCGATCACGGTGAGGCCGCGCGCCCGCGCGAGCTGGACGGCGCCGATGCCGACGCCGCCGCTGGCCCCGTGCACGAGAAGGGTCTCGCCCGCCTGGCCGTGGCCGCGGTTGAAGAGGGCGTGGTAGGCGGTGGCGTAGGGGACGTTCATCGCCGCCCCCTGCGCGAAGCTGACATTGGCGGGCAGCGGGTGGACCTGTCCCTGGTCGCAGAGTGACAGCTCGGCGTAGGCGCCGCTGAGCGTGCCGCCGACGTAGACGCGCTCGCCGGCCTTGACGGCCGTGACGCCGGCGCCGACGGCCTCCACGACCCCCGCCGAGTCGGAGCCCGGCGTGTAGGGCAGCTTGGGCCCGCGGTTGTCCGTGTTGGAGCGCAGGTAGGTGTCCACCGGGTTCACGCCGACGGCGTGGTTGCGGACCAGCACCTGGCCGGGGCCGGGCTGGGGCGCCGAAACCTCCTCCAGCTTGAGGACAGCCGGGCCGCCGTACTCCGAGATGCGGATGGCCTTCATGAGCGGGGCTCCTTTCGCGGCGGCCTGGCCCAGTAGGCCGGGTCAGCCGGGAAGACAGTCTCACAGCGCGTGGCCTCGATGGGCCCGGCCAGGGTGTCGGCCGCCGCGCGCCAGATGGCGTAATGCGGCGACAGGCGATGGGCGTCCAGCGCAGCCTGGTTCGTGTAAGCCTCGTAGAAGTAGTAGACATCCTCGTCCTGCGCGTCCCGGAGGACGTTGAAGCGCAGGCAGCCCGGCTCGTCCCGCTCGGAGGCCAGCGCGTCCGCCTCGATCGCCTGGAGGAAGCGCTGCCGCAGCTCCCGCTTCACGCGCACCTTCACCCACATCGCGAGCATGGTCATCTCCTCGGGGTGTCCGACGTTTCAGCCCGCCCCACTCTATCCGCTCGGCGCGCCGGATGGAAGGCCCTGGTATCCTGAGGGGTGCCGTGAACCTCCTGCGCCCGCTGGATCGCTCCCTGACTGCCAACGGCCTGCGGCTTCACCTCCTCGACTGGGGCGGCGAGGGCCGCACGCCCCTGCTCCTCCTGCACGGGTTCACGGGGCATGCCCATGCGTGGGACACTCTGAGCATCGCGCTGCAGCCCCACTTCCACGTCTATGCCCTCGACCAGCGCGGGCACGGCGACAGCGATCCGGCGGATGTCTACCACCCCGTCGCGGCCTTCGGCGACATCGCCGGGGTGGTGGCCCAGCTGGGCCTGACCTCGCTCGTCCTCGTGGGGCTCTCCATGGGCGGCCGGAACGCGATGTACTTCGCCTCGCGGCGGCCTGAGCTCGTCCGGAGGCTGGTGGTCGTCGACATCGGACCCGAGATCAGCGCGCGGGCCGCCGAGGTGCCGCCCGGGCCGCCCGAGCCGGAGGCCTGGGACAGCATCGAGGAGGCGGCCCGGCACCTCTATCGCGCGAACCCGTATCCGGGCATTCACTATTACCGGTGGGTCGTCATGCACAGTCTCCGTCAGCGCCCCGACGGCGCGCTGGTGTGGGCCTGGCATCCCAGCGTCAAGGAGCGCCGCTCGCAGGCGGAGCTCGACTGGTGGGCCGTCCTCCGGGCCATCACGCCGCCGACCCTGGTACTTCGCGGCCAGCACAGCCACGTGCTCGATCGGGACGTCGCCGAGCGGATGGCTCGAGAGCTGCCCCAAGGGCGCTTCGTGGAGATCCCGCGGGCCGTGCACACGCTGCACGAGGACAACCCCGAGGCGGTCCTCGCCGCCCTGAAGGACTTCCTCGAGTTCTGACCAAGGAGGTCGCCATGCGCGGCTCCGCGCTCGGTTGCGCCGTTGCCCTGCTCTTGCTACCGGTGGCCGCGCCGGCCGAGATCGCCATCCAGGCCTACCCCTTGCCCGCCGGGGGATTTCCGCACGACGTCGCCGTGGGCCCCGACGGCATCGTCTGGTACGCGGCGCAGCGCAGCGGCCAGCTCGGCCGGCTCGATCCCGCGACGGGAAAGGTCGAGCTCATCCCGCTCGGCGCGGGCGCGGCCCCGCACGGCGTGATCGTCGGGCCCGACGCCGCGCCGTGGCTCACGGAAGGCGGCACCAACGCCATCGTCCGCGTCGACCCGCAGACCCGACAGGTGAAGCGCTGGCCGCTGCCCGAGGCGCGCGGCCACGTGAACCTCAACACCGCGACCTTCGACAGGCGGGGCCGCATCTGGTTCACGGGTCAGACCGGCGTCTACGGACGGCTCGATCCGAAGACGGGGGAGATGCGGGTCTGGGATGCGCCGCGCGGCCGCGGCCCCTACGGCATCGCGACGACGCCCGAGGGCGCCGTCTACTACGCCTCGCTGGCCGGCAGTCACATCGCGCGCGTCGATCTCGACACGGCGCCAACGCCATGGTGCGCTTCGACCCGGAGACCGAGAAGTTCGAGGTCTTTCCGAGCGCGCGCCGCGGCGCCAACGTGCGGCAGATCCTCGGCCGGCCGGGGGAGGTGTGGGCGCCGGAGTCCGGCGCCGACCGGCTCGTGGTCTATCGCCTGAAGTGAGCGGCGCGGCCCGGACCTCGCCGCCGGGGCAGGAGCGCGCGCGCGGGCCGCCGCGGGCGTATACTGCGACGGACTTTCCCATGAGCCGGCCCGCCGACCCGGCGCTGAGGCCACGCTGGCTGCCCTGCCGGCGGCCATCGGCACCGGGCGCGCACGCGGTGGAACGAGACACGCAACCCGACAGGAGAGAGACGACATGGCTCAGCTGAGGATTCCTCTGGACGCGGCCCGCTTCGCCAAGGGTCTGACCTGGAAGGACTACGTGGCCCAGATGGGCGACACCCGGGCCCGCACCGAGGACAACTACGCGAAGGCGGTGCTGACCGACGAGGAGCGGAAGTTCTTCTCCGGGATCAGCCAGGTGCCCTACGTGCTCATGCTGGCGGAGAACTGGTGCGGCGACGTCCATCGCAACTCGCCGCTGATCGCCCGCATCTGCGAGGCGATGCCGGGCTGCGAGCTGCGCGTCTTCTTCCGCGACCAGAACCTCGATCTCACGGACTGCTTCCTCAACCACGGCTTCCGCTCCATCCCGATCGTGGTCTTCTTCGACCGGGACTGGAACGAGCTCGGCCGCTGGATCGAGCGCGCGCACGCCGCGTCGGCCAAGGTGGCCGGGATCCGCGCCCGGACGCTGGACGCCGCGCCGAAGGAGAAGCAGGACGCCGCCATGGTCGAGTACCGCAAGCTGGTCCAGGCCGAGTACGACGTGCCCGGCGGCCCACTCTGGCGCGCCGCCGCGGCCGAGGTGAGGCTCCTGCTGGAGACGCGGCTCGGCCTGACGCCCAAGTCGTAGCGACGCCTGGGCGGAAGGACTGGCCCTCATGGTGGCGGGCCAGGCCATGGCCCCTGGACGGGCTCGGATCGGCTGTCGGGTTCCCTGGCGGTGGCGCCCGGGGATGAACCGGAGGGACATGATGGCTGAGATCGTCGCGGCCGTGCTCACCGCGCATGCCCCGCTCATCACGGGGAGGCCCGAGGTGTCGAGGCCGGAGCAGCGGGACCGGCTCCACGCGGGCTTTCACGAGCTGCGCCGGCGGCTGGCTGCGGCGCGCCCGGGCCTCCTCGTGATGTTCGTGAACGACCACCTGCAGAACTTCGCCTACAACAACCTGCCGGCCTTCTGCGTCGGCCTCGCGGAGTCCTACGACGCGCCGAGCGCGGGTGGGGCGAAGCTGATGCGGATCCCTCCCCGGAAGATCCCGGGCCACCCGGAGTGGGCCATGGCCCTCCTCGAGGCCGGGCTCGAGGCCGGGATCGACTTCGCCTACTCGTACGAGATCGAGAGCTG
>JACOVB010000288.1 GCA_016177555.1 Candidatus Rokuibacteriota bacterium | reverse complement strand
GCCGCCTCTCACACGGTCGTCGTCGGTGACCCGTCCACCCGAGCCGTGCCCGGGACCGTGGCCGTGCCGTTCGCCGCGCTCGTGGACGGGCGCGTCGATCCCGACGCCGTTGTCACCCCCACGCCGCAGGACGTGTGCATGATCATGTACACCTCGGGGACCACCGGACCCTCCAAGGGTGTGCTCATGCCGCACGGGCACGGCTATGTCTTCGGGCTGGGCCTGGCGCGGGCCGTCCGGCTGAGCCCCGACGACCGCTATTACGTGTGCATGCCCCTCTTCCACGCGAACGCGCTGCTGATGCAGGTGGTCGGCTGCCTGCTGGCCGGCACGCCGGCGTACATCGCCAGGCGGTTCTCGGCGTCGACCTGGCTCGAGGAGGTGCGGGCCACGAACGCCACCGTCACCAACGCGCTCGGGGTGATGCCCGAGTTCATCGTCCGGCAGCCGCCCACCGCCAGGGACCGGGAGCACAGGCTGCGGCTCGTCATGGCCGTCCCCATCGCCGAGGAATGGGGCGCCGCGTTCGAGGCGCGCTTCGGGGTGCGGTTCCTCCAGGGATTCGGGATGACCGAGTGCAACATCGTCGCCTACAGCGACCCGGCCGATCCGGTCCTGCCCGGGTGCGCGGGCCCGGTGCTCTCGGACTGGTTCGAGGTCCGCATCGTCGACCCCGACACCGACGAGCCCCTGCCGCCGGACGCGGTGGGCGAGATCGCCGTCCGGCCGAAGCTGGCCTCGTGCTTCTCGGCCGGCTACCACCGGATGCCCGAGAAGACCGTCGAGGCGTGGCGCAACCTCTGGTTTCACACGGGCGACGCCGGCCGTGTGGACGGGCGGGATCGCCTGTGGTTCGTCGACCGCATCAAGGACTGCATCCGCAGGCGAGGGGAGAACATCTCCTCCTACGAGATCGAGCAAGTGCTCAACTGCCATCCGGCGGTGACCGAGAGCGCGGTGATCGGCGTTCGGGCGGCCGGCGCTGGCGGCGAGGAGGAGGTCAAGGCGTGCATCGTCCCGGCCGGCGCCCCTCCCGATGCGCTGGACCTGCTCGACTGGTGCGCGCGCCGGATGCCCCGCTCCGCGGTGCCCCGCTTTCTCGAGTTCGTGCCCACCCTGGACAAGACGGCAACCGGCAAGATTCGCAAGCAAGACCTTCGGACTGCCGGGGTCACCCCGTCGACCTGGGACCGGGAGTCGGTCGGTTACGTCGTGCCCCGGTGAAACCCGCCATGGAGGAACTGACATGAGACTGCCGTCACGAATCGTCGATCTCTCGATGCCGCTCGACAACGAGACGACATGCGACCCGGACATCATGCGTCCGAAGATCCAGTACGTGTCGCAGAAGGACAACGCCGAGGGGATGGCCGCGTTCTTCGAGGGCATGCGCGCCGGCGACCTGCCACACGGGGAAGGCTGGGCCTGGGAGGTCATCACCCTGACCACCCATAACGGCACGCATATGGACGCGCCGTGGCACTACCATTCGCACGACAAGACCGGCACGCCGATGCAGACCATCGACCAGGTGCCGCTCGACTGGTTCTTCCGGCCCGGCGTGAAGCTCGACTTCCGCAACACACCCGACGGCTACATCATCCAGCCGACGGACGTCGAGGCGGAGCTGAGGCGGATCGGTCACACGCTGCAGCCCCTCGACATCGTGCTCGTCAACACGAAGGCGAGCGAATACTACGGCTCCGCCGAATACCTCGACCACGGCATCGGGATGGGCAAGGACGCGACGCTGTACCTGACGCGCGATCACGGCGTGCGAGTCACGGGCATCGACGCCTGGGGCTGGGACGCGCCGTTCACACTCGCGCGCCAGCAGTACGCCAAGGATCGCGACGCCCGCGCGGTGTGGCAGGGCCACTGGGCCGGCATCGAGCAACCCTACTGCCACATGGAGAAGCTGCTGAACCTGGAGCAGCTGCCGGCCACCGGCTTTCTCGTGAGCTGCTTTCCGTGGAAGATCAAGGGGGCGTCGGCTGGGTTCGTCCGCGCCGTCGCCATGTTCGACTGAGGCCGGCCGCGGTATCCTGTTCGCAGGAGGCCACCATGACCATCTCGAGGCGGGCGTGGCTCACCGGAAGCCTGACCCTGGCCGCGGGCCTGATCCCCCGGCCGGGCGCGGCGGCGGCCGCGAAACCCACCGTCACCGTCTACAAGTCCCCCACCTGAGGGTGCTGCACCCAGTGGGTCGTGCACCTGCGATCGCAAGGCTTCCCCGTCAAGACCGTCGACCTCGATGACCTCGGGCCCGTCAAGCGCAAGCACGCCGTCCCCGATGCTCTCGAGTCCTGCCACACGGCCCTCGTCGAGGGCTACGTGGTCGAGGGCCATGTGCCGGCCGACCTGATCGTCCGCCTGCTCCGCGAGCGCCCCCGCATCGCCGGCATCGCGGTCCCCGGCATGCCCCTGGGCGCTCCGGGCATGGAGTCCCCGGGCCAGACCCCCGAGCCCTACCAGGTCCTCGCGTTCGACCGGAGCGGGCGCACCAGCGTCTTCGCGCGCCGCTGACGCCGATCGCGGCCGTGAAGGACCCGTGCCGGCATCCGGACGTACGCTACGCGGCCACGGCGAAGCCTCCGCTGGCGCTTCGCTCCCAGACGTAGTCGTACACACGGCGGGCCAGCGCGTCCGTGTCCTGCTCGGAAAACGGCGGGCGGGGAAGGGCTCCCCAGAGGGTGTCGAGAATGAATATCTTCACGTCGGCCTGGGTGGCCGTGTTCTGCGTCCAGTCATGCATTGCCTTGAGCCGCTCTTGGAGGGACGCAAGCAAGGTCCTGCTGGCCCGCTTGACCTTCTCCCGGTCGGCTTTGCTGATGTTCTCCTACTTGCCGGTCTCCCAGCCGGTCGAGCAGTGCTCGACGAAGTCGTCGGCGAGCTTGTCCAGGCGATCATCGGCGGTGATGACCTCGTAGTCATGCCCCAGCAGCTTCTCCAGCAGCGCGGTCTGATCCGGGTCGAGCTCGGCCTCCACGATCTTCGCGGCGATGCGGTCGTTGAGGTCCAGCCGCGCGATGCCCAGCTTCTCACCCCGGTTCTCGTAGACCAGCTTCACGGTGGACTGGTCTTCCTCGGAGCGCTTGAAGTCGTAGCGCGAGACGTAGCCGTCGAAGAGTCGCCGCGTGAGGTGATCGTGCTTGAAGAGCGGCGTGCCTGTGAACCCGATGAACGAGGCGTTCGGCAGCGCCAGCCGCATGTTGCGCGCGAACTTTCCGGCCTGCGTCCGGTGCGCCTCGTCCGACATGACGATGATGCCGTCGCGCTCGCTGTAGGGCTCGGTCACCGGCTAGTTGAACTTGTGGATCAGGCTGAAGACGAACCGGGGATTCTCGCGGAGGACGTCCTTGAGCTCCCGGCCGGAGCCGGCCCGCGGCATCGTCTCGTCCGCCACGCCGCAACCGATGAACGTGCGCCAGATCTGATCGTCCAGGTCTTCGCGATCGGTCATCACGACAAAGGTGAAGTTGCCGGGCACCACGCGACGCACCTTCTCGGCGAAAAACGCCATCGAGTAGGACTTCCCGCTGCCCTGCGTATGCCAGAAGACGCCCAACCGCGTTGATGGCTGTGATCATGGCGCCTCGGAGGCCAGCGCAGACGCCACGTTCGTCACGGTTGCGAACGCCCGATCCAGATCGAAGGCTGCAAAGTCCGCCGGGCGGAGCACGGGCTTGAGCTCAGTTTCGACCTGCGGCAGAAGGGCATCCAGCCGGGCGCGTGAGACATCGAGGGGCTCGTTTCCGGGGACGGCGAGCTTCTGCCGAACCAGCCCGAGCAGTTGCACATCGTCCAGGCAAGTGTGCCGTCGATCCCTGCGAGCAGGCCCTTGAGACCGCGGGCCCGGCGGCTCCGCTCGGTGCGGGAGGCGCCGACCGGCGTTGGGATGACGAAATCCAGATCCTCGCTCAGACGATAGAACCCGGCGTGGACTTTTGCCAGGCACGTGCCGCCCTTGAAGACGAGCGCGCCGGCGAGCGGGGCGAGGTATTGCAGGAGGACAGTGCAGAAGTAGTCCTTCTCGATGAGCCGCGTAGCGAACCCGGTCGCGGCCGCGGTGGCATTGACGGCTTCCAGAAACCGGGCCGCGTCCTCGTGCACGCGAACCAGGGCGGCCTCAGGCAGGCTCATTGAGCAGGACTCCCCAGCGCCGGTTGGTCATCCCCGTTCTGGGCCTCCCCGGAATCCACGGGATCACGCTCGTCGGGCGATCGAGGGCTCCCGCCAGCTTGCGCAGGACGCTTTCGCGCGCCCCTTCACGCTCCAGCAGTGCGCCCACCTGCCGAATTGTGCTGATGTTGCCGTAGCGCAGGGTCACGCGCACCAGGTCGGCCTCGGCGACCCGGCCGGCGGCGAGGTCGGCCCGGATCCAGGCATAGCCACGTGGCAGACTGTTGAACCGCGGCCAATCGTATATGGCGTCGAGCAGCGTCCGCACCCGCGAGGAGTAGACGATCGTGTCGCCTTCCGGGGTGCGTTCCTGCTCGGTGTCGCCGAGCCGCTCATCGGCCACTTTGATCAGGATGAGGGCCACGGCGCCGACCGTCCGCTCCTCGGAGAGCCGGTTGTTGTAGGCATAGACGCGGGTCGGCACCTGGTTGTCGAAGCCGTATCGGTTGAACGCGTTGGGCCCGCAGATCTGGTAGCGTCCTCCGCGGTCCGCCATCAGGGTGTTGAGCACCAGGGCTTCGTCCGGGCTCCACCTGGTTCCCAACGGCAGCCGGGAAGGGACCACGTAGAGGCCGCGCCGGACCTTGGCAATCAGCCCCGCCTTGGCCAACCGTGTGAGCAGCTCGCGCTCCTGCTTGGTTGTGATGCCGAGCGGACCGGTGAGATCACCGGTCCGCAGCTGCCGGAGCTTGCGCATCTGGGCGTAGGCCAAGAGCTGCCGTTCGAGGTTTCCGAGGCGCCGTTTCATGGCTCTATTCTACTTCGCTTAAATTGCCCGTCACGCAATTAGGGCAAAATGGACTCGCTCCAGTCTTGGCCGTGTCGCCGCCCTCGTGCTCGATGAAGTGGCTGGACTGCACGAACATGCCGCCCGAGCCGCAGGCCGGGTCGAAGACCGTGCCGTGCTCCGGCTCGATGACGTTGACGATGGTGTGGACGATCGAGGACGGCGTGAAGAACTCGCCGTTATCGTGGGCCTTCTGGATGGAGAACTTCTCGAGGAAGTACTCGTAGATGCGCCCGAAGACGTCGCCGGTGGCCTGCTTGATCTGCTCGCTGTTGAACAGGAGCATCAGGTCTTCGAGCACCTTGGTCTCGAAGATGCCGAAGTCCTTGGGCAGCACGCCCTGGAGCGGCTCGAACTCGGCCTCGATCGCGGTCATGGCCTCGGTGACGAGCTTGGGCAGGTCGCTGCCGCTCGTGGCGGCCTGCTGCATGATGACGTCGTAGCGCGCCGATCCGGGCAACCAGAGGGCGCGGCGACGCAGATAGTCCTCGGGCAGGACCTTGCGCGTGGGCATCTTGCCGCTGGCCTGGTCCTCCTCGATCTGCCGGGTGGCTGCTTCGAAGCGGTTGGCCGCGTGGCGCAGGAAGATCACGCCCAGCACGGGCGGCGCAGCATCGAGATCGCGGCTTGGACGAGCAGCCAGCGAACGCGTGAGTGCCCCGCCTTGGTGATGGGGCCGCGGCGCTGCGTCTCGCCGGAGCTGTACTCGCGGGGCACCAGGCCGAGGTAGGCTTCGAGCTGATGCGCGTGGAGCGTAGCCAACTCTAGCCCCCTCCAGCGGCGGTCGCCCCGTGCTGCGGCCCCGTCAGTGTGACGTAAGCTGCCAGACTCGGACGCTGGCGCCCCAGGAGCCCCCAGGAGCCGATGCCACAGCGCCCGGCTTCTCGACCCCAAACGCTTGCTCGCCTCCTGCCCCCTCGTGCACGACCGCGAGGTCGAACGCGAGGGCGCGCGCCGCCCCAACATGGCAGGACCTCCCGCGTGAGGGGTTCGCGGGGGATGATAGCACCCCTCTCACCGCCTCGGGCTGTCCCACTCCAGAACCACGCGGTACGGCTGCTTGCGGCCTCTCCAGAGACGCTTCCACGTGATGAGCGTCTCGGTCTGCCGCTCGTTGAACGCTCAGCGGGAAGCCTCGCGTCAGGGTTTCCCTGACATCTCGTGCCAATGGAGGGCGTAGTCGGAGAGAACTGCGTCGTCGGGCTCCGGAACGGCAGGAGAGAGGGAGGATCTTGACAACCCGGAGGTGCGAGCGGAGCATAAGGGCACGCCTCTCGCGTGAAGGCAGCTGGAAACGGCGGACACAGCCAAGGGGAACCTACGGGGCACCGCGCCAGTCTTCGACCCTACTACGCTCCCCTGGCGACCTACAACTTCGGCGCCGAGGACATGACCGGCATCGCGCTGACGAGCTACGTGTATTCGAAGTTGATGAAGGGGCTGTTCACTCGGCTGCCCTTTCGCGTGGGGAAGTAGGGGAGTGCACATTTCGAAGCGGCGACCAGCCGCCACAAGAGGAGGAGGAGAACGATGCAACGGCCGGTGGAGTTCAACAGCAAGGGCTCGAAGGTCCGCGGGATCCTGGAGACGCCGAAGAAGGGGAAGGGCCCGTTTCCGATCGTCGTGATGGCGGGCGGCTGGTGCTACGTCAAAGAAATCGTGATGCCGCACTATGCGAAGAAGATCGTGGACGCAGGGCTTGCGGTCCTGCGGTTCGACTACCGGTGCTTCGGCGAGAGCGAGGGCGAGCCGAGGCAGCACGTCGACCCCTGGGCTCAGATCGAGGACTACAAGAACGCTATCAGCTTTGTCATGACGCAGTCCGAGGTGGACCCGAACCGGGTGGGGATCTGGGGCATCTCGTACTCGGGGGGGCACGTGCTGATCGTGGGAGCCACGGATCCGCGGGTTCGCTGCATCGTCTCGAACATCCCCGTGGTGGATGGCTTCGCCAACATGCGGCGCGTGCACGGCGAACGCCGGTTTGATCAGCTGATGAAGGCGATCATGGACGACCGCGTCCAGCGATCGGCGGGCAAGGCCGGTGGATACATGGCCATGTCCGCCCCGGACCCCGACAACACACTCTGCACATGGCCGTTCGCACACGTGCACGAGATCTTCATGAACATCAAGGAGAAGGAGGCACCGCGGCACGAGCACCGCAACACCATCGAGTCGACGGAGATCCTGCTCAACTACACGGTATTCCCGTACGTGCCACGGATTCTTAACACGCCGACGCTGATGGTCGTGGCGGAGAACGACAACATCACCCTGTGGGACCTGGAAATTGCCGCCTACAATGGTGTGGCTGCAGGCAACAAGAAGCTGGTGGTGTTGCCGGATGTCACGCACATGAGCCTCTACTCGAAGCTGTCGCATCTCGAGACCGCATCGACCGAGGGCGCGGCGTTCCTGAAGACGCATCTCCTCGCGTAAACGCTCGGCGCCCTGGTGCGGGCTCGAGCGGAGCGGCTCCCGGCAGGGCAGCGGAGATGCTGCCCTGCCGGAGTGTGCCGCGTCGCCGCGCGGTGAAAGAGATTGGAGGCCCTTCGTGACCTTTGGTTTGCTCGTTCAGTCAGTCCTCGCAGGGGTGACGAACGGGTTCGTCTACGGGCTGGTGGGGATGGGCTGTGCCATCGGCATAGGGCATAGGGGGGCATTGGGGGCGATCCCTGGAGGGGCGGGTCCCCACGCGGCGGCACGTCCGAGTGCGGATCTTGTGTCAGGTCCACGCCCGGCGTCGGCCGCCCGCGGGCCCGACCCCGGGGACGCCGTTCATGATGGCGACGCTCATCGCCCGGCGCATCCGAGGTCGAAGGAAGTGCCAGCCGAGGCCGCGAGGGACGTCTCGCGATCACATCGCCGCTTGGCCGCCGTCGACGAAGAGGCAGTTGCGCCTCACGCGAGGGTGGTGGGCCCGGCGCCGGGGTGCTAGCATCGCGGCACATAGAGGTGGCTCATTCTTCCTCTCCCTGTGCCCCCTTGGCGCCAGGAGGGACCATGGACTTCTTCGACGTGGTGACGACGCAGCGGGCGATCCGCCGCCTCAAGCCCGAGCCGCTCCCCGACGCCGTGCTCCGGCAGATCATGGACGCCGCCATCTGCGCGCCGAGCGGCGGCAACCGCCAGGGCTGGAGCTTTCTGGTGATCCGCGACGCGGCCAAACGGGCGCGGCTCGGCGAGCTGTACCGCGAGGCGTGGGGTGAGCTGATGAGAACGCCGTACTACCGCGGCGCGTCGGCGGCGCCGCCCGACAGCCGCGAGGGCAAGCTGCTGGCCTCCGCGCGTCACCTGTCCGAGCACCTGGGCGAGGCGCCCGTGCTCATCCTGGCCTGCGTCGGCACCGACGGCGCCACGCCGACGCTGACCACCGGCGCGTCCGGGGCGGCCGGCGTCCGAGTCGGGGAGGTGACGTCACGGTGACGGGGGCCCACGGACGGGGCGGCCGCCGCCGGAGGGCGTGCATGCTGCGCTCGCTTCATCGAGGCGCGCCGGGCCGGCGAGGCAAGAAGGCGGTCAAGAGCCCCAGAAGCAGGAGAAAGGGGCACACGCGGTAGACGGTGGTGATGCTGGTGAGGTCAGCGAGCTTGCCGAGGGCGGCGGCGCCCAGACCCCCCAGGCCGAACGAGAAGCCGTAAAACATCCCCGCCGCCAGACCCACCCGGCCAGGCAGCAGCTCTTGCGCATAGACCAGGATGGCGGAGAAGGCCGAGGCCATGATCATGGCGATGAGCACGGCTAGAATGCCGGTCCAGAACAAGTTGGCGTGAGGGAGGAGCAGTGCGAAGGGCAAGGCCCCCAGGATCGAGAACCACATAACGGGGATGCGTCCCACGCGGTCACCGACCGCTCCGCCTGCAAGGGTGCCGGCCACGATGCCGGCGAGGAAAGCGAACAGATAGAACTGTGCCATCTGTACTGGCAGGTGGAACTTGTCGATCAGATAGAAAGTGTAGTATGAGCCCAGGCTGGCGCTGTACACGTTCTTGGAGAAGAGCAAAGCCACGAGGATGGCCACCGCTTGGATGACCTTCCAGCGTGGCAGCATGCGCTGGCGTGGCGCCGTGGCGGACACCACGGCGGCTGCCGGGGTGCGCGGGCCCGGTCGCGCGGGCGTGCGGTTGCGTGCGTACCAGCCACCGACCAGCAGCAGCACGAAGATGGCGATCAGCGCCGCCCCCGAGAACCACGCAATGCTCGACTGCCCGTGTGGTACGACGACAAATGCGGCGAGCAATGGGCCTGAGGCAGAGCCAATGTTCCCGCCGACCTGGAAGAGGGACTGCGCGAGCCCATAGCGTCCACCGGCCGCCATGCGGGCCACGCGGGAGGCTTCGGGATGGAAGATCGACGAGCCCATCCCGATCAACATGGCGGCGAGCAGGATGGCGGGATACGTCGAGGCTCGGGACATCAACAGGAGGCCGACCAGGGTGAGGCTGATGCCGGCTGTCAGGGAATACGGTTGTGGGTGGCGGTCGGTATAGAGGCCGACCAAGGGTTGCAGCATGGAGGCCGTGCACTGGAAGGCCAGGGTGATCAGACCGACCTGGCTGAAGGTCAGACCGTGGGAGCTCTTGAGGATGGGATAGAGCGCGGGCACCAGCGACTGCATCATGTCGTTGAGCAAATGGCAGAAGCTCAGCGACAGGATGACCGAGAAGGTGGTGCTGATGGCTTGAGTGGCCGCCCGTGACGACACGGCTGCGGCCGCGTGTGTCGCTCCTGAATCGAGTGACCTGCCGCTCATCGCCATAGGATAGCAGCCGTCGGGAGAAACCATGTGGCCGACGACGGGCTGTGCCTACGGCTCCAGCGTGGCTCCAGCGTGCGGGTCTGGGGGCTTACGTCATGGGGATGGGGGCCAGAAGGGGGCGCAGATGATCGCCGTCATGGTCTTCGTTATCGTGGGCGTGTGGTGCCTCCTGATCGGCTTGGGCAAGGCGCGGGTCTCCAAGAACCCCGAGGCCTCCGCTGCGTGGCTCAACAAGTGGGGGATCGTCTTCCGGATCGGTGGCCCCATCATGGCTGTGCCATCGGGCTCCTGGGGCGGCCGGCGTCCGAGTCGGGGAGGTGACGTCACGGTGACGGGGGCAAGGACGGGGCGAGCGTTGCCGGAGGGCGTTCGTGTTACTTACGCTCGCGAGCAGATCGAAGCGGAGGCTGGGCGGCGCCTCACAGTGGCGCCCGCGCCAGGGAGGCGACGAACTGGACGCCGGGGACCGTGAGCTGGCTCAGCCGCTCATCGTTGGTGATGAACAGATCCACGCGCGCCTGGGCGGCGCAGGCGAGCTGGATCGCGTCGGGAGCCCGAAGCCCCCGCTGGCGGCGGAGCCCCGCATAGATGCGCGCCGCCTCGGGGTTGAAGGGAATCAGGACGACCTGCCGGGACAGGGCCTCCTCGTACCGCCGGGCGAGCGCCTCGTCGCCCTGCTCCAGCGGCTTGACCAGCACCTCGCCGAGCGTGAGCGTCGAGCTGTAGAGCTGGTCGCCGCGGTCGAGCATCCGCTGCCGCAGGGCTGCGACGCGGTTGGCCCGCGCGCCCTGCCCCTCCAGGAGATAGATGAAGAGGTTGGTGTCCCAGAACACCCGGCTCATTCCCACCCCTCTCTCAGCCGGGTGACATACTGATCGGCGGGCTCGGCGGCCCACAGGGCACGGCCGGAGCCGCGGAGACCGAGCAGCACATCCTCCTGATCGGCCCGGCGACTCCTCCTGGCGTAACTCTCCTCGTACCAGTCGAGGAGCGGATGGTACTTGGCCGGAATGTCGTCCCTGCCCGGGACGATGCGAGCCCCTTCGCGGCGGGGATCGCAGGGATCCCCGGGCCGGTAGAGCCGGCGCCGGTTGCGGCCCGTCTCCACGAGCATCCGGGAGCGCCCGGGATTGGGCGGGCGGTTGGCGACGCAGTGCTGGACGGCATGGACGTACACGCCGGGCCGTAGCGCCGGCTCGATGGCTTCAAGCCGGGCCCGCTCCACGATCTCCGCCACCGAGAAATCATCACGAGTGGGTTGTTCCCGGTGAAGGAGCGCTGCGGCGATCCAGACCTCGTCGGCCACCCTGATCGCCCCGCGATGGGCGAGCGGCATGTGGAACACCTCCCCTTCTCTGACTCACGACCAAGTATACCTTGTATACCAGGTAAGCAAATCTGT
>JACOVB010000292.1 GCA_016177555.1 Candidatus Rokuibacteriota bacterium | reverse complement strand
TGGAGGCCCTTCCAGCGCCCCTGCATGCGCTCCCAGCCGTAGTAGTAGAGGTAGAGGGTGAAGCCCTCGGCGAAGAAGAGGAGCGCGTAGACGTAGAACGTCTCGTGGAAGATCCCGGCCAGCACGGCCATGAAGCGCGGGTAGAGGCCGAAGAGGACGAAGGCCAGCGTGCCGCCGAAGGCCGCCGTGGTGGAGAAGGCCGCGGACAGGAGCCGGGTGAACTCGTGGGCGAGGTCGTCGTAGCGGCGCTCGCCGGTGCGCCAGGCGATCACCTCCACGATGGAGGCGAAGATGGGCACCCCGAGCACGAAGGCGCCGAACATGAGGTGCAGCTCCGCCACCACCCAGACGACGACGCGCGAGGAGGCGCCGAAGGCGCTGCGGTACTCGGCGGGCCCCGCCTCGGCCGCGGGGGGCGCCCCCGCCCCCGTCGCGGCCATGACGGCGGGGGCCAGGAGGAGGAGCGCGAGCGCGCTGAGCACGCCCCACGCCTCGCCTCTCGGCAGGCTTCGCCCCCGATCGTGCTTACCACTCATTCCCCGACTCCGGCCTCCGCTAGACGATGTGACGCGGGGCGAAGCTCATGGCGGTGAAGTTGCGCTTGTACGGGCTCTCGCCCGTCTTCGTGATGCGCCCCTTACCGAGCTTGAAGCGGTACCGGTTCGTGACGGGATCCGGCACCCGCGGGACCACCGAGTTGGCCGGGGCGCTGGGCCAGAGGAAGTTGGCGAAGGCGACGCCCCGGCGCACGGCGTCGGTGACGATGGCGACGGCCGCGAAGCTCCCCGTGGTGGAGCCGATCTTGCCCGCCTTCTTGAGGGCCGTGAAGGACAGCTCGTTGTCGTCCACCCCCTGGTAGGCGCCGGTCTGCACCAGGACGTTGTTGTTCTCGATGGCGACGAAGTCCCCGCTCTCGATGCCGCGCGCCCTGGCATCCTCGGGGTGGATCTCGATGAACTCGTAGGGCCACCGCTGCATGATATACGGGCGGCGGAAGTCATCATAGCCGGACTGCCACATCTCGTTGATCCGGCCGTTGGTCACCCACAGCTCGTCGCCCGTGGGCTTGACGGCCTCCCAGAAGTCCTGGAAGTCCTCCCAGTACGAACGCAGCAGCACCGCCTTGCCGGTGTGGGTGTTGAAGGCCGAGAGCCACTTGGGATGCGTCGTGGGACCCTCGGGCGGCCCCAGCTTGATCGTCGGATCGTGGAGGCGCTGCGTGCCCACGAGCTTCCCGTCCACCATCCGGATCGGGGTCTGGATGCCTTCGGTCCCGTACTCCCGCAGGAGATCGTGGGAGCGCTTGCCGTCGCGCTTCGCCTTGACGGTGAGCGGGTGGTAGTTGAGCACGCCGCCGCGCCCGTGGCGCGCCGCCTCCTCGAAGACATCGTTCGAGTCCTTCCAGTCGAAGCCCTCGAAGCCCATCTTCCGGGCGAAGCCGGCGATGATCCACCAGTCGGACTTGGCCTCCCCCGGCGGGTCGTAAAAGCGCGAGTAGAGGCGGAGCCGGCGCTCGCCGTTGCAGCGCGTGAAGTCGTCCTCCCCCCACGTGGCCGCCGGCAGGATCAGGTCGGCGAAGCTGGTGCCGATGGGATCCACCGGGTAGATGTCCTGGTCCACCACCACCATCCCGCCCGAGTCCACGCGCCGCTTGAGCGTCTCGATGGCCGCCTTGGGATCGAAGCTCGCGATCTGATGCGGGCTCTGCCGCGTCATGCGCCCGAAGGCGTCCATCAGCTCCTGGGAGCCCGCCATCGCCTGGCACCACGTGGTGCCCACCACCCAGGCGAAGCGGACATTGCCATCCAGCACCCAGCGGTCGAGGTCCAGTTCCTTCTTCCGGCGGCCGGGCATCTTCTCGCCGGAGAGGATGCGCGGGTAGCCTGCCCCTCCCATCCAGCCCCGCTGGTGGCCGCCGCCTCGGGAGATCATCTGCCCGGGGCGGTTCCCCGCGCCGCAGATGAGACCCAGCGCGGCGAAGGAGGTGGTGTTGCTGACGTTGTTGCACCAGTAGGAGCCCTTCTCGAGCATGAACGACGCCTTGGGGCGCGAGCCGTCCGGACGCGGCTTGGCGAGCATCTCGGCGGCCTTGCGGATCTGCGCCGCCGGCACGCCCGTGAGAAGCTCGGCCACCGCCGCCTCCGCGTGGCGATAGCCCAGGATCCACTTCTTGTAGTCGGCGAAGCCGACCCCGTACCGCCCCCCGGTCGTGAACCACTCGACGGGCGTGTTC
>JACOVB010000291.1 GCA_016177555.1 Candidatus Rokuibacteriota bacterium | reverse complement strand
GCCGAGCTGCTCAGCGGCGGCGGCTGCGACGACAGCACGGGGTACTTCGTCGAGCCCACCGTGGTGCTCGCGAAGACCGCCGACTTCCGGCTCATGCGCGAGGAGATCTTCGGCCCCGTGCTCACGGTCTATGTCTACGCGGACCAGGATCTCGACAAGGCGCTGGCCCTCTGCGACCAGGGGACGCCGTACGCGCTGACGGGCGCCATCTTCGCCCGGGACCGCGCGGCCATCGCGAGGATGACGGAAGCCCTCACCCATGCGGCCGGCAATTTCTACGTCAACGACAAGCCGACGGGGGCGGTGGTGGGGCAGCAGCCGTTCGGCGGCGCGCGGGCCTCCGGCACCAACGACAAGGCGGGGAGCGTGCTCAACCTGCTGCGCTGGGTGAGCCCGCGGGCGGTGAAGGAGACCTTCGTGCCGCCGACGCGCTTCGCGTATCCTTTCATGCAGCCCGGGGAGTGAACCCGCAGCGACCCGAGAGGACCTGACCGGCATGGACGAGAGCGAGATCATCTGGCGACCCGATCCCGACGCGGCCGCGCGCACCCGCATCGCCCGGTTCATGAAGCAGCATGGCCTCCCCTCGCTGGCCGCGCTCCAGAAGCGCTCGGTCGAGGAGACCGGGTGGTACTGGGATGCGGTGGCGCGTGACCTCGGCTGGCTGTGGAGCGAGCCCTACCGGCGCGTGCTCGACACCGCCCGGGGGATCCAGTGGCCGCGCTGGTTCGAGGGCGGGCGCATGAACCTGGCCGCCAACTGCCTGGACAAGCACCTGGCGGCCGGGGGCGGGGAGCGGGCCGCCGTGATCTCCGAGGCCGAGGACGGCGATGTGCGCACGCTGACCTATGCCCAGCTCGGCCGGGAGGTCGCGCGGCTGGCCAACGGCCTCAAGCGGCTGGGCGTCGGCAAGGGCGATCGGGTCGGCATCTTCCTGCCCATGAGCCAGGAGACGGCCATCGCCGTCCTGGCGGTCTCCCGCATCGGCGCCGTCTACGTGCCGTGCTTCTCGGGCTACGGCGCCGGCGCCGTGGCCGCCCGTCTCGAGGGCTGCGAGGCCCGGGCCCTGATCACCGCCGACGCCTTCATGCGCCGGGGCAACGTGGTGGCGATGAAGCACACCGCCGACGAGGCGGTGGCCCATGCGCCGAGCGTCGAGCACGTGATCGTCCACCGCCGCACCGGCGCCGCCATCCCGTGGACGGCCGGCCGCGACCTCTGGTGGCATGACGTCATCGCCCGGGAGCCCGCCGAGTGCCCCGCCGAGCCCGTCGAGCACGACCACCCGGCCCTCATCATCTACACCTCGGGCACGACGGGCCGGCCCAAGGGCACCGTGCTGACGCAGGGTGGCTTCGGGATGAAGAACGCGCATGACTGGGCCTACTGCTTCGACATGGACGACGCGGCACGCATGTTCTGGGTCACCGACCTCGGCTGGCTCATGGGCCCCATGCTCATCACCGGCACGCTCCTCATGGGGGCCACGGTGGTGCTCTTCGAGGGCACGCCGGATTATCCGAAGCCCGACCGCCTCTGGGCGCTCTGCGAGCGCCACCGGGTCACCCATCTCGGCATCTCGCCCACGGCCGTGCGCGCGCTCATGCCGTACGGCACCGACTGGATCCGGAGCCACGACCTCTCGGCCCTCCGCCTCATCGGCACCACGGGCGAGCCCTGGAACCCCGAGCCCTTCCGCTGGCTCTTCGACCATGTGGGCGGCGGCCGCGTCCCCATCATCAACTACACGGGCGGCACCGAGATCTCGGGCGGGATCCTCTCGGGCTTCCCCATCGCGCCGATCAAGCCCTGCGGCTTCACGGGCCCCATCCCGGGCATCGCGGCGGAGGTCTTCGGCGACCACGGCCGACCCGTGCGCGAGGAGGTGGGCGAGCTGGTGATCACGCGGCCCTGGCCGGGCATGACCCAGGGCTTCTGGAAGGACCCCGACCGCTACCTCGAGACCTACTGGTCACGCTGGAAGGACGTCTGGGTGCACGGCGACTGGGCCTACGTGGACAGGGACGGTACCTGGTTCATCCAGGGCCGCTCCGACGACACGCTCAAGATCGCCGGCAAGCGCGTGGGCCCCGCCGAGGTGGAGTCGGTGCTGGTGGGGCATCCGGCGGTGAACGAGGCCGCTGCCGTCGGTGTGCCTCACCAGGTGAAGGGCGAGACGGTAGTGTGCTTCTGCGTGCTGCGGCCGGGCTTCGAGCCCTCGGAGGCTCTCCGCGGCGAGCTCACCGAGTGCGTCGTGGGCGCTCTCGGCAAGGCGATCAAGCCCGAGCGCGTGCTCTTCGCCCGCGAGCTGCCCAAGACCCGCAGCGCCAAGATCATGCGCAGAGTGATCCGCGCGACCCACCTCGGCCAGGAGCCCGGCGACCTCTCCTCCCTCGACAATCCGGGCGGCGTCCAGGCCATCGCCGAGGCCGTGTAGCCGGCCGCGGCGCTCGCCTCCGTCACCGGTGCGCCGCGGGCAGCGCGGTGACGGCGGGGTTCAGTCGGCGGCCAGGCGGTAGCCGACGCCCGGCTCGGTGAGCAGATAGCGCGGCCGAGCCGGCTCGGTCTCGAGCTTGTGCCGGAGATGGCCCATGTAGACCCGCACGTAGTGCGCCTGATCCGTGTGCGCCGGTCCCCACACCTCGCGAAGCAGCTGCGGGTGGGTGACGACCCTCCCGGCGTGGCGAATGAGGGTCGTGAGGAGCTTGTACTCGATCGGGGTGAGGTGCACCTCCGCGCCGCCGATCGAGACCTGCCGGCGCAAGAGGTCCACCACCAGCTCGCCCACCTGGAAGGGGGACTCGTCCGCTTCGTGCGAGAGGCCGGCGGTGTGGCGCAGGGCCACCCGGATCCGAGCGAGGAGCTCGCCGGCGGCGAATGGCTTGCTCACGTAGTCGTCCGCGCCGGCGTCGAGCGCCGTCACCTTGTCGCGCTCCTGGCCGCGCGCCGACAGCACGACGATGGGAACCGGTGTCCACTCGCGCAGACGGCGGATCACGTCCACGCCGTCCATGTCCGGCAGGCCGAGATCGAGGATGACCACGTCGGGCTGACGGGAGCCCACTTCCACGAGACCGGCCGCTCCCGTCGGCGCCTCGAACAGCCGGTAGCCCTGACCCGTCAGGGTGACGCGGAGGAACCGCCGGATCTGCGGCTCGTCCTCGATGAGCACCACGGCGGGCTCAGGCATCGGCCGACACCGTGGCGGGCGGGGTCTCCGTCGGGGGAAGCGTGAAGCGGAACGCCGCGCCGCCCTGGGGAAGGCTCTCGGCCCAGATCCGGCCGCCGTGGGCCTGGATGACTCCCCGGCAGATCGCCAGTCCGAGGCCGGCGCCGGCGCGGCCGTTGCGCGCCCCGCGGTAGAATTTCTCGAACACCCGATCCTCCTGGCCCGGGGGCAGTCCCGGGCCGCGATCCGCGACCTCCACCGTGACCGTTCCCTCGATGGCCCTGGCGACGATCCGGAGGGCGCTGTCTCCCGGGGTGTACTTGACGGCGTTGTCCAGCAAGTTGACGAGAACCTGCTCGATGAGCACGTCGTCGATGGCGACGAGCGGGAGGTCGCGTGGCAGGTCAACGGTGACCCGCCGGGCGCCGAGGTTCCGGGTCAGCCTGCCGAGCGCGGCCCCCACGATCTCCTCCAGCGGGTGCCAGTCCCGGTGGAGGGCGAGCACGCCCGCCTCCAGCCGCGTCATCTCGAGGAGGTTCTGGACGAGGCGGTTGAGCCGGTCAGCCTCGTCGCGGACCGATTCCAGGAGCTCGTGCCGCGCGCGCGGGTCCAGCCGCGGGTCGCCCTCCAGCATGGTCGTGGCCGCTCCGGTGATCGCGGCGAGCGGCGTGCGCAGGTCGTGGGAGACCGAGGTCAGCAGCGCATTGCGCAGCCGCTCCGTCTCGGCCCGCACCCGGGCGTCCTGCGCCTCGTCCGCGAGACAGGCGCGCTCGAGGGCGAGCGCCGTCTGGTTCACGAAGGTCTCGATCTGTCGGTGCGGCTCGGACAGGGTCAGGAGGGCGGGGCGCCGGGGGCGGAGGCGTACCACGCCGAGCGGCTTGCGATGCCCGAGGAGCGGCACGTACAGGGCCGGAGCCTGCGGAGACAGGGTCGTGCCGCACCCTGCCGGTCGGCCGTGCTCGAAGGCCCAGCGGGTCAGCGCGGCCGCCGCCCGGGCGGAAAGGTCGCCGTCGCCCGGATCGGCCTCGAGCCGCCCGTCCGGAGCCGCCAGCAAGACGGCGACGTCCGAGTCGAAGACCTCCTCGATGTGCTGCGCCGCGATCCGGACCAGATCCGCGACGGTCCCTGCCTGGGCCATCTCGCGGCTCATGGAGTACAGCGCCGCCGTCCACTGCTCACGCTGTCTCGCCGCCTCGGTCTGCTGGCGGACCCGCGCGGTCAGTCCGCTGATGACGAGCCCGACGACCAGCATGACGGCGAAGGTCAGCACGTGCCGGCTGTCGGCCACGACCAGGGTGAGATAGGGCGGGACGAAGAAGAAGTCGAAAGCACCCACGCTCGCCACCGCCGCGAAGACCGACGGGCCGCGGCCGTACCGGGCTGCGATGACGACGATGGCCAGGAGGTAGACCATGACGATGTCCGTCAGGTCGAACACTCGCAACATCGGCCAGGAGACCGTAGTGGCGGCGATCACGGCGGCGGCCGCCTGCAGGTACCCGGCCTGGAGCAGGCCCGGCGCATCGCGGCCGCGGCGGGCGGGTCGGGCCTCCGTCTGGCTCACAGCCCCCAGTGTAACGCCCAGCGCCTGTCCCGGGCACGCCGCACGCTGGCCTGCGGGCCGCGAACAATCGCCAGCGAGAGGCGGGAGCGGCACCGTGCTCTCGCGGGCCGTGACCACCAGCGAGGTGCCGTCGCAACCGTTGACCTGGTCGAGAGCGGCACGGCTCGCATGCACCCACCAGGCCATGCTCCCGAAGAGGATCAGGAGGACGCCGCATTCCACCGCGGTCCGGAGCGCGCCCGGCTCGGCCGAGAGCTCGGCCGCGCCGAGGACCGCGAGCCCGAGCGACACGAGGGCATAGAGGCCGCCCCACCGCGGCTGCGCTCTCGTCACCATGCCATCGGCCCCCTCGTACATCGCTTGTGGATGCCCAGGCCCATGGTGACAGGGGCGGGGTCAAGATGCCGTCAAGACGCAGCCCGGGTGCGGAAAAATTCCGTAAAAATCCGCGTCCCCGGGTCCAGCCGCACGGAATGCGGGTACAGTCGGGCAGGCCATGGGACTCGGACCGGTGAAGCGCTGGCTGGTGGGCTCGCCGATGCCCCTCGCCCAGGCGAAGCACGAGCGGCTCGGCAAGGCGGTGGCGCTCGCCGTCTTCGCGTCCGACCCGCTGTCGTCGGTGGCCTACGCGACGGAGGAGATCCTCATCGTCCTCGTCCTCGCGGGCACCGCGGCGCTCAGCTACTCGCTTCCGATCGGCCTCGGCATCGGTGCGCTCCTGGCCGTCGTGGTTGTCTCCTACCGCCAGACGGTGGCGGCCTACCCGCAGGGCGGCGGCGCCTACCTGGTGGCCAAGGACAACCTCGGGATCCCGCCGGCGCTCGTGGCGGCGGCGGCGCTGCTCACCGACTACGTGCTGACGGTGGCGGTATCCGTCGCGGCAGGCATTGCGGCAGTGACCTCGGCGGTCCCGGCGCTCGTCCGGCACCGCGTGATCCTCTGCGTGCTGGCGATTGCCGGAATCACCCTGGGGAACCTCCGCGGGGTCCGGGAATCGGGCCGGATGTTCGCGGCGCCGACCTACTTCTTCGTGATCAGCATCCTCGGCATGGTCGGCTACGGGCTCATCGCCGGGGCCCTCGACTGGCTTCCGGAGGCGCCCTACGAGCCCCATCCTCCGGGGCTCGAAGGGATCGGCCTCTTTCTCCTCTTGCGGGCGTATGCCGCCGGGTGCACCGCCCTGACGGGCGTCGAGGCGGTGTCCAATGGCGTGCCGGCGCTGCGGCCCCCCGAGGGCCGCAATGCCCAGATCGTCATGTCCTGGCTGGGCATCATCTCCATTGCCATGTTCCTCGGCATCACCTATCTCGCCTACGACTTCGGGATCGTCCCGGGCGGGGACGAGACGGTCGTGTCGAAGATCGCTCGCCGGGTCTTCGGCGCGGGCCTGCCGTACTATGCCGTTCAGGCCTCCACCATGCTGATCCTGCTGCTCGCCGCCAATACCTCCTATGCCGACTTCCCGCGCCTGTCATCCCTCCTCGCCCGGGACCGCTTCATGCCCCGGCAGTTCGCGACCCAGGGGGACCGGCTCGTCTTCTCCAACGGCATCCTGATCCTCAGCGGGTTCGCCGTGGTCCTCGTCCTGGCCTTTGGCGGCGACACGCATGCGCTCCTGCCGCTGTACGCTGTCGGCGTCTTCGCCTCCTTCACGCTCTCGCAGAGCGGCATGGTCCGTCACTGGCTGCGGCAGAGGGCCAGGGGCTGGCACTGGCGCATCGCCGTGAACGGCGTCGGGGCCGTCGTCACCGGCATCGTGCTCCTGACACTTGCGGTGACCAAGTTCGCCGAGGGCGCCTGGATCGTCGTCCTCGTCATCCCGTTGCTGGTGCTCGTCTTCGTGGCCCTGCACTGGCATTACGAAGAGGTGGCGGCCGAGCTGTCGCTCGAGGGGCTCGAGGGTCCGCCGGAGCTCCACCACACGGTCCTGGTGCTCGTCGGCGACGTCCACCGGGGCGTCGTGCGGGCCATGCAGTACGCAAAGACGCTCGCCGCGCCCACCGCCGTGGTGCGGGGCGTGTACGTGGAGACCGATCCGGCGCGTACGCCGAAGCTGGAAGAGAAATGGGCCAGGTGGGGCCTCGGCGTCCCCCTGGTCGTGCTGACGTCGCCCTACCGGTC
>JACOVB010000290.1 GCA_016177555.1 Candidatus Rokuibacteriota bacterium | reverse complement strand
GTGAAGTCCCGCGGCGAGGGGCCCGGCGGGCTGGGGCGGCCGGGCTCGGTACCCGGTCAGAAACTGGGGGGTGGCAAGACTTTCCGCAGGTCACGCCCGAGATTTCTCCCCCCACTCGCCGGCCTGACGTCAGGCGTTCATGAACCCCTTCGCGGAGATCCCGAGGAGGACAAGGAGCTTGCGCTGGAGCTCGGTCAGTTCGGGATCGAATCGTTGGACGACGCGACCGTCCGTGCACAGGAGGTGGCGTTGGAGGGGAGCGAACAGCTCCAGGATCCGGTCAGTCGAGGGGGCCTTGCAGTCGCGATCCTCAGGATAGAGCGGTAACTCCTTGATCCCCCGGCGCACCATCGCGCGGCGCACCTCGCGCTCGAGGAGCGCGTGCACGAGCAGGGCGACGAAATGCAGGGCGAGCACGGCCTCGATCCGGCTGACGCTCTTGAGGAACATGGGGGTGGCCGCCTCGACGTTCTTGAGCAGGTGGTGACGCGTTTCCAGCAGCGGCTGCGTGGTCCTGTAGGCGGTGAGGAGGGCGGCGGCGGTGAGGTCAGGATCGTTGGTGAGGAGCGGGAAGAGCCCATCCGTGCGCGCGTCGTAGGCAAGCTCGGCCTCGCGCCGGTCCCAGGTGAGTTGGAAGCGGCGCTTGAGGCGGCGCCGCCAGCGCGTGTTCTGGCCGGGCCGGCTGCGTGTTTCCTGGCGGAACACGGCGTCTTCGCCGGTCACCACCTGATAGGTCACCCACCGCGCGGCCCCGGCCGAGGCGAGAATGCCCTCGACGGCCTCGGCGACTGCCGCCTGGGTGCGAAAGCGGGAGCGGGGCCCCTGGAGCCGGACCGCTAACTCCTCCAACGCCTTCCAGGCCTTCTGGATGGCATCGCGGCGCGCCTGGGCGTCCCGCTCCAGCTTGTGGGAGCTTTCGTACCAGAACAGGCGGAAGCCGTCGGCGTCGGGGATGGGCGACGGGATCGCGCGGAAGATATCCGGCGGCCCGTCCTTCCACCGCGGGTGGGGCTTGCGGGCCACCTCCTCCCACGCCGGCGAGTGCGTCTGGAGCCAGGCCTTGAAGAGCGCATCCTCCTTGCGGGTGCGGGGCAGCACCGTGAGGAAGCGGCCCCCGTGCTCGTGGATGTGCTTGAGGGTCTCGCGCGTGCAGAGCTTGCTGTCGGCGACATAGAGGAAGTGCGCCGAGCCCACCAAGGTGCGGAGTACCTCCCACGTCTCGCGGTGGGTGGTGCTGTCTTCCGTGTCGCCATCGGCCACCTTGACGTGGACCGGCACGGCGCCGTCGGCGCTCACCGTGAGGATCCAGAGGAGTTGTTTGAGATCGGGCCGGTGGTCCTTGTTGTGGCCGAAGGTGACGACCAGCGTGGGTCGGCCCCGGACCAGGCGGCCGGTGGCTGCGGCGTACTCGCCGTGGAGCGTCAGGCTCGTCGAGTCGTTGTGCAGCTGCTCCAGCGAGACCTGGAATTCCTTGACCATGTGGACGACCACCGTGGTCAGGAGCGCGGCCGGGTCGCCGTCGAAGAGGCGATCCAGGGCCCGCCCGACGCGATCGTCGTTGAGGAGGGCGCCCTGCTCAGCGCGCAGCCCCAGGAGGGCGGGGGCCCACCCTGGCGCCCATTCGCCCAGCCCGTAGAGCGGCACGCGAGCCAGGACGAGGTTGCGCGTGAGGACCCCGAGGGCCGTGTTCGGCGGCAGCTCGGCGCGGGGGTCGGGCGGGGGCAGGTGGCCCGCCAAGAACTCGTCGAACCGGAGGCGCCGCAGGACGTGGTTCACGAGGGGCAGGCTGCCGAGGGTGTGGGAGACGAGGGTGAAGCCGCCGGGTGCCGTCATCCGCGCGTCCTCCTGTGCCACCGGGCTTGACAGTCGGTGGTCTAGCAGTATATAAACTGCTAGACCGAAACCGGTCAAGGAATTTCCCATGGCGACAGACGGCGCGACCGACCAGACACGCTACGACGCGCTCAAGCACGGGGTCCTTGCCCTGGGCCCGATCCGCCGGGGCAGCCTCGTCCGCCGCTTCATGCCGTGCGGCAAGCCCGGCTGTTGCTGCCAGGCCTCACCGCCCGAACTCCACGGCCCGTACTATCAGTGGACGCGGAAGGTGCGCGGCAAGACCGTGACGGT
>JACOVB010000306.1 GCA_016177555.1 Candidatus Rokuibacteriota bacterium | reverse complement strand
GGCACGGCCGTGCCGGAGAGCGTGTGGGCAAGATCCTGCGCGCGGCTCCACGTGCGGTTGGCCACGTACACGGGCATGGCCCCGTGCTCCTGAAGGTGCCGCGCGGCCAGCTCCCCCATCTCTCCCGCCCCGACCAGGAGCACCGCCTTGCTCTCGAGGGAGCCGAAGATCTTCCGCGCCAGCTCCACCGCCGCGTAGGAGGCCGAGACCGCGTGGCGCCCGACCTCGGTGTCGGTGCGGATCCGCTTGGCCACGCTGAAGGCCTGCGTCATCAGGGCGTGCAGCGTGGGGCCCACCGTGCGGCAGGACTGGGCCAGGGCGAAGGCGTCCTTGACCTGCCCGAGGATCTGCGGCTCGCCGAGAATCATGGAGTCCAGGCTCGCCGCCACGCGGAACGCGTGGAGGACCGCCTCGTCTTCCGTCTTGCTGTACAGCAGCGTCTCGATCTGCTGGAGACTGACACCGCGCGCGGCGCCCAGCCCCCGGAACGCCGCCGCCCGGGCCTCGCCCGGCACGTCCGCCAGGCCGTAGACCTCGACGCGGTTGCAGGTGGAGAGGATCATGACCTCGGCGCACAGCCCCCGGTCGGTGAGGTCCGCCAGAATCCCGCGCAGCTTGTCCTCCTCGAGGGCGAGCTGCTCGCGCACCTCGATCGGCGCGCTCCGGTGGTTCATGCCGGCGACGAAGACCGTGCCCATCAGGAGCCGTGCCGCCCCTGGAGCATCACGCCCGCTCCCAGCATCAGGAGCAGGGCGCAGAAGCCCGCGATGGCGAAGTAGGCGGCGCGCCGGCCGCGCCAGCGGCCCACTGCCCGGCCCGACAGGGTCGCCGCGTAGACGACCCACATGAAGCTGGAGAAGAGGGCCAGCGGGTCGAACGCAAAGGGGCTGCCCCACGCCTTGCCCGCCGAGAACACGCCCAGGAGCAGGCCCGCGGTGAGGAAGGGGAAGCCCAGCGTGAGGGTGCGGTAGCTCAGGCGGTCGAGGGTCTCGAGGGACGGCAGCCGGTAGTAGACGTTTCCCGGCCGCTTCGCCTTGAGCTGCCGCTCCTGCAGGAGGTACATCACGGCACCGGAGAAATTCAGCACGAGCGCGGCCAGCCCGATGAGCGCCAGCGCCACGTGTACCTTGATCCAGACGCTGGAGATGGCGGGCGCCAGCACCAGGACGCGCAACCCCGTGGGCAGCGCCAGGCCCAGCACGAGCACCACGGGCAGAACGAAGGCGCCCAGCACCTTCACGCGATAGGCGCGTTCGGCCCACACCTCGAGGAGCACGGCCAGCCAGATCACCACGGAGACGGTCTCGGCGAGCGTCGTGAGAGGGAAGCGGCGGAGCTCGACCCCACGCACGACCAGGGCCAGTGTGTGGACCATCCAGCCGGCCTGCGTCACGAGGATGGTGAATCGCCAGAGCCCCTCCCGGCGGCCGAGCAGGTAGCCGAGCGCCGAGGCGGTGGCGATGATGTAACCCGTGAGCGCCACGTCATACAAGACCGCGTTCACGGCTCAGGCCGCCCCTGTCGCCGGCGCGAGAACGGAACTCCCTGATAAATCACGGGGAAAGTTTATCAGGTCGTCCGGGGCCAGGCAAACACGCCGGGAGGGTCAGGACAGCTCGCCGAGGTCCAGCGCGTCACCGGTGTACAGGTTGAGCGTGTCGGGCCGCAGATAGCCGACCACCGTGACCCCGAGCTGCTCGGCGAGCCCCACGGCCATCTCGGTCGGCGAGGTGCGAGAGGCCACCACCGGCACGCCCATGCGGGCGGCCTTGAGGAGCATCTCGGAGGAGATCCGGCCCGTGGACAGCAGGACGCGGTCAGTGGTGGGGACACCCCGGAACAGCGCCTCCCCCTTGAGCTTGTCCACGGCGTTGTGCCGTCCCACGTCCTCCGCCACCACCAGCAGGCGCTCTCCGTCGGTGAGCGCCGCGCCGTGGATGCCCCGCGAGGCGCGGTAGTGGATGGCCTCGACGAAGAGATCCTTGAGCCGCGCCGCGAGCTGCGCCGGCCGGACGCGCAGCGAGGACTCGACGCGCGTGAACAGTCGCGGGTCGATGCGGAAGGTGATGCCGCCGCCACACCCGGAGGTGAGGATCCGCGCCGTGGGCAGCTCCACGGGTTGCGTCAGGGTGACGTCCGCCCGACCGTCCACGTCGGACACGTCCAGCGAGACGATGTCCTCGAGGCCCGCGATCACTTTCTCCATCCACAGGTAGCCGACGACGAGCGCCTCGAGCTGGAAGGGGGAGCAGAGGAGGGTGAGGAAGCGACTGCCGTTGACGTAGATCGCGAGC
>JACOVB010000287.1 GCA_016177555.1 Candidatus Rokuibacteriota bacterium | reverse complement strand
CGCGCCTCGCGGCCGCGCCTGTCGCGCTAGCGCTGCTCCTCCTTGCGGCGGGCTGCGGCCGCCCGCCCAACGTCCCGCCCTCGCTGGCCGGCCTGGCCCTCACCCATACCACGCAGGGCGCGGAGGCGCTCGCGGAGATCGGGCGCCTGCACGGCAAGCGGATCCTGCTGCGGGACGCCTGGGTGGCCCATTACGAGCGCAACGCCGCCGTCGCCATGCTCTACGTCTCGCGCTCGTATCTCGGTCCAGTCGCGCGGTGGCAGTTCTCGCGCATGGTCGACGGGATCGGACGCGGCGCGGCGAACGCCGAGGGGCGCTTCACCCACCTGAGGCACCGAGACGAGGCCGGCATCCCGCTCTATTCGGCGCTCGGGCTCGGCCAAGTCCACTACTTCTACCGCAGCGGACCGGCCATCGTCTGGCTTGCGGCGGATGCGGAGATTGCCCGCGCAGCGGTCGCCGACACGATCCGTCGGGTCCGTTGAGGGAGCGGCGCGTTCATGGCCGCCAGCATGCAGTTTTGTGGAGCCGGCCAGCGACCTGATCGCGCACCGGCAACAGAGCACAGAAGCGGGGGCGAGATGAGACTGATCACGAGAGGTGACGATGAACGGCAAGATCTTCCGGAACGTCGATGGAGGCATGCGGTGGGCCGAGCCTCGCTGACAGTCACGGCCGTCTTCCTCCTCGTGACCGGGGCGCCTTTCGGCGCGGCCGCCGGCGGGGCGAAACACCCGTTCGACGCGATGGCTGTCCATCGCCCCGCCGAGCCCTTCGCGGCGCCCGAGCTCGTCTTGACGTCGCTCGATGGGGGGGAGGTGCGGCTCAGCGCCTTGCGCGGGAAGGTGATCGTGCTTGGCTTCTTCACGACCACGTGACCGAACTGCCGGCGGGAGGCTCCCGCCAAGGCAAAGCTGTACCGGGAGTTCAGCGGGAAAGGCGTCGAGTTCGTGGGCGTCGCGTTGCGCGAGAACGCGGCGGCGGTCAGGGCCTTCGCCCGCGAGTTCGGGATCGAGTTTCCGCTCTGGCTCGAGCCGCAGGGCCGGAGTCCTGCCGCCTTCGGCGTATGGGGCCACCCCAGCACGATCCTCATCGACCGGGCGGGCACAGTCGTCGGGCGGGTGCGCGGCGAGCGCGACTGGGACACGAGAGACGCCCGCCGTCTCCTCCAGTCGCTGCTGGACACGAAGTGAGGGGACGCGTCCGCGCGTGCGCGCCAGGCCAGGGCCGAGGTGACGGGCACGGCCCGGCGGATGCGTAACGGCGACGCCGGACAAGACGCGCTGGGTGCCACTTCAGGAGGGTGCAATGGCGATCGAGACCGCTGAGAAATACTGCCCGATCTGTGGGAAGCAGGTGACCGAGCCGACGTTCAACCGCTTCGGCGAATGGGCCTGCTCGGAGGCGCACGCCGACGAGTACGTGAAGGAGGTGCGAGCCCAGAAGATGCGCGCGGCGGCTCCCGCCCCGGAGCAGCAGCCGCAGCGGCCTCCGCGGCAGATGCGCGGGGGCTGAGCGCGGAAGCGGAGGTATGCGGTGAACAGCCCCGCACCCTCCACGCCGATCGTGAGGGACAGTGCGGATGTCGAGCCGCGTGCGGTCTGATCCCGGGCGGCGCCGTGGCGGCGCCTCCCGGGACCGCGTCGGCCGGAGATCCGTGAGTTGAGCTGGCGGACACGGCCGCGGACGCGGACTACGAGGGCCGGGTTACGGCGCAGCGGGCGCCTGCCGAAGATGCCGGCGCTGGGCGTCACGAAGGGGCAGGCGCGCACGTCGGTGGACTACGTGATGAGCCTGAAGTAATGACCACACGGAGGCGTAAACGCGTGAAGCGAGATAGACGAGGAGGAGTGGACATGACTGAGTCATCGCGGGACAGATCATCACGGGAAGGCAACGGACAGCACATCGCACTCTCTGTGGTGCCGGTCGCTTCCAGGAACGGGCCACCACCGCTCCAGGCGGCAGGCCAGGCGCGGTACTGCGCGTTCTGCGGCGCGGAAGTCGGTCAGGAGGGCGCGCCGGAGCGCTTCGGCGAGATCTTCTGCTCCGACGCGCATGCCGAGGAGTTCCTCACAGGCGTGCGGGCGGTCCGGGGCGAGGGTGCCGTCGCGGGTGGCGCCGAGATCCAGCGCACGGGCGAGACGGCCCCGGAGCAGCCGACCGGCGCCGCAAAGCCCTGGGACTGGAAGATGGCGCTCAAGATGGCCGCCTGCTGCGGCGCGCCTGTCCTGGCCCTCGTCGTCCTCGCCGGCGGTGGAGGCGCCCTGCTCGGCGCGGCCGGATCCCTCCTCCCCGTGCTGGCGTTCCTTGCGTGTCCAATCGGCATGTACTTCATGATGCGCGGCATGTCGAAGGGCCATCAGCAACAGCCGAAGGACAAAGATCAAGGCAAGTGACGCGTACACCCGCTTCTTCGAGATCTCGGTGCGGGACGCCATGTGGGCGAGAATCCAGGTCCGCGAGGCGCTCCACCAGACGCGCCAGTCGTCCTTCACGACCTTTGCCCGGGAGGGCCCGCTGTGATGCGCGCCGTCCGTCGCCTCACACTGGTGGCTGTCGGCACGCTGCTGTCCCTCGGCACCCCCGTGGAGGCTACCCACGACGTGACCCACCGCTATGTGGTGCTCGGATATGTCCGGGACGGGGCGCACCGGCCCATCGCGGGCCTCACGGTCGCGGTGGTCCGCGAGAAGACCGGGTTGTCCTACCTCACCGAGGCAGACGCCGAAGGCTTCTACCTCGTTATCGTCCATCTGCAGGACGAGGACCTCTTGGACGCCCTGCGAGTGACCGCCGGGCGGGCGACGATTCGCATCGAGGCCCGGTTCAACCCCCTGAACTCTCGGAGCCATCGAGGGACGCGGGTCGACTTCACCGGGAGCGCGGCGGTGGAGCGGCAGGAGACATTCGGTGCGACGGTCGACGACTACCTGAGGCGGTAGGGGGCCCCGGTGTGGGCAGCAATCACGGGAAGGAGCGCGCGTGAGATGGGGACTTCCGTGAAACAGCTGACGTCCGCTTGGCGTATAGGTCGCTGGGTCGTCGTGGTGCTCGTGCTCGCGTTGCTCTTGAAGGCAGTGGCCGATATCCTGCGTGGCGCGCCCGGCGGTCATAATGTCCCGTTCGAGTACTGGTACGGGCACTGGCGGCAGGCTCTCGTCCTCTCGGCGGTCTTCCTCGCCTTCCTGCTGGGGTTCGCCCGGCCCCGGCGCCGGGGCGAGTGGCG
>JACOVB010000305.1 GCA_016177555.1 Candidatus Rokuibacteriota bacterium | reverse complement strand
GGACATCACCCTCCAGCAGGCCCAGGAGGGACCGGAAGCCTGGCTGAAGGTCGACCTGCGACCTTACCAGGAGGCCGCGCTGGCCGCCTGGGAACTGGGGCATCGTCGCGGGGTCGTCGCGCTCCCGACAGGCAGCGGCAAGACCCGGGTTGCCCTCGCGGTCATGGAGAAGACGCGGCTGCCCGCGCTGTGCCTCGTCCCGACGCGGGTCCTCCTCCATCAATGGCTCCGCGAGATCGGCGTCGTCTATCGGGGCGCCGTCGGCTGCTATGGCGACGGGGTGCACCGGCTGGCGCCACTCACCGTCGCCACCTTCGAGGGCGCGTATCGGCACTTGGGTCAATTCGGAGACCGCTTCGGTCTCCTCATCGTCGACGAGGTGCACCACTTCGGGGGCGGCCTCCACGACGAGGCGCTGGAGATGGCCATCGCCAGCGCCCGTCTGGGCCTCACCGCAACTCCACCCCGGAGCGCTGCGGCGGCCGCCCGCCTCGCCGAGCTCGTGGGCCCGACGGTCTTCGAGCTGGCTGTCAGCGACCTGGCTGGGGGGTTCCTCGCCAGCTTCGACGCAATGACGCTCTATCTCGATCTGAGCCCGGAGGAACGCTCGGCGTACACGAGCCTGAGCTCCGTCTTCAGGGCCGCCTACGGGGAGTTCCGCCGGGCGGCGCCGGACGCCAGCTGGGCGGACTTCGCCGTCCAGGCGGTCCGCACGGCAGAGGGCCGCCACGCCCTCGCGGCGTGGCGCCAGGCCCGACGGCTGGTCGCCTTCACCCAGGCCAAGAGCCGAGCGTTGCACTCCCTGCTGGCACGCCACCGCACTTCCCGGGTGCTCATCTTCACCGCCGACAACGAGACGGCCTATGCCATCGCGCGCGAGCACCTCGTGATGCCGCTGACCTGCGACATCGGCCGCCAAGAGCGCGACGATGTGCTCCAGCGCTTCCGCCGCGGTGACCTCCGCGCCCTCGTGTCGGCACGGGTGCTCAACGAGGGGCTCGATGTTCCCGACGCCGATGTCGCGATGGTGGTCGGCGGCGCTCTCGGGGAGCGCGAGCACGTGCAGCGGGTCGGCCGGTTGCTGCGGCCCGGCGAGGGGAAACGCGCCGTCGTCTACGAGCTCGTGACACGCAACACGATGGAAGTGGGCCAGGCGCACAGGAGACGCCAGGGCCTTGTTGCCCGCCGATCTGCTCAGCTATAGCGCGGTCGGCGCCCTCGTGGTGCCTCGTTTCCTCGGCGAGCACGATCATCCCTGGCTGCGCGCTCTCCTCGAAGAGCACGACCGGTTCATCGGCCGGCCTCAGCGTGAGCTGGAAGCCCGCCTGCGGGAACCGCCCTCCTTCGAAAGTCCTCCGACAAGGCGGAAGCAAGCGATCCAGGTTCTTGCAAGGCTCCGGCGGGGACGCGATCGGCGGGCGGCGGTTCCGGCCCGGCGGGCGAGGGCGCTGGTCTTCGCGGAGGCGGCTCGGACGGAAAAGCCTCGAGCCACCGTCCTCTCGTCAGTGGCCGCCACCCTGGGAGTGACGGCAGACGAGTTGCAGGACTCTCTGTTCGCCGACCTGCCCGGCGAACGGCTCATCGCGCCGCTGCCGAGCCTGTCGCCGGCCGAGCTGGCGCTGCGGACGAATCTCGCGCTCGTGCAAGCGCTCCTCTCCCGCGCCACCTCCGTCAGGATCGAAGCCGAGGGGAACAGCCGGGTCCTGGTCCGCCACGCGAAGTGGCGGGGACTGATCTGCACGGTCGGAAGGCGCTCCGGTGGGGGCGATGCTGTCCTGGATCTCTCGGGGCCGTTCGCGCTGTTCCGCCACACCCGGCTCTACGGTCGCGCGCTCGGCGAGCTCGTGCCGTTGCTCCCATGGTGTCGACGCTTCCATATGGTGGGGAACTGTGTGCTCGATGGGCGACGACTCGCGCTGGAGCTGTGGCCCGGGGATCCGATCTTCCCGGCCGCGGAGCCGCGCCGCTACGACAGCCGGCTCGAGGAGCACTTCGCTCGGGACTTCCGCCGTCTTGCGCCGGAGTGGGATGTCGTGCGGGAGCCGGAACCGGTGCCCGTCGGGAGCATGCTGATCTTCCCCGACTTCGCCCTGCAGCACCGCACCGACGCGGCGCGACGCTGGCTGCTGGAGATCGTGGGCTTCTGGACGCCAGACTACGTGGCGAACAAGCTCGCCCTCTATCGACGGGCTCGCTTGACCAACCTGATCCTGTGCATCGACGACGCCAGGAACTGTGCCGAAGCAGACCTTCCTTCCGCGGCGCTGGTCGTTCGATTCCGCCGCCGGGTGGATGCGGCGGCTGTGCTGCGATGTGTCGGCTGAGCTGGACGCAGCGTGGTCAATCGGAGATGGCTGCCGGTCTGACGGGTCACCCGGTAGCCCAGGTCAGCGAGGGCGCTGGCGAGATCGTCGCCGGAGACGTCCCGCGGAAGCCTCACGCGGTGATGACTTCCTCGCGCACGAAGTGCAGCCGGATCACTCTGGGGGACTGCCCTTCGTCGAAGTGGCAGCGAACCGCATCCCGGACCTTGTCGTACAGGTCCGCGACGCTGTTGGCTTCGGTGAAGATCGACTCCCCGAGGGCCCGGGCGGTGAAGCCGCCTTCCGGGGCTTCGTCGACGTTGGTTCAGGTCGTGGCGGCCCCCGGCGCGGCGGGCTCCACGAGCTCGACGAGCACGCCGCCGGTGCTGGCCGGGTCCAGGAACGCGATCCGGCTCCCCTGATGCCCCGCCCTCGGCGTCTCGTCGAGGAGCCGCACAGCCTTGCCGCGGAGCTCGGCGAGAGCCCCCTCGATGTCCTCGACCTCCAGGCAGATGTGATGGAGGCCTTCCCCGCGCTCCCGCACCAGCTGGGCGTACTTGCTGTCGGGCGTGGTGCCGCCCAGCAGCTCCACCATGGACTCGCCCACGGGGTACATGGCGATCCTCACCTGGTACTGCTCGAGGTGCTCCACCTCCGCCAGCCGGAGGCCCAGGCACTGCTCCCACACCGCCCGGCTCTGCTCGAGGTCCTTCACCACGATGCCGACGTGCTCGATGCGCTTGATCTTCATGTCAGTTCACCTGGTCAGAGGGTCTGTCTCAGCATGGGATCGAGGACGTCACGGATCCAGTCCCCGAGCAGGTTCGCGCTCACCACGACCAGGACCAGGATCAGGCCCGGGAAGGTGGGGAGCCACCACGCCACCTTGCATGTAGTTGCGGCCGTCGCTCAGCATGGCGCCCCAGGTGGCGGTCGGGGGCTGGACCCCGAGCCCGAGGAAGGTCAGCGTCGCCTCGGTGATGATCATGTGCGAGAACGTGAACGTGGCGATGACCAGGATGGGGGACAGGATGTTCGGGAGCACGTGACGCGCCAGGATGCGCGCGTTGCGAGCTCCCAGCGCGCGGGCAGCCGTCACGTACTCTTTCTCCCGGATGCTCAGCGTCTCGCCCCGGACGATCCGGGCATAGAGCGTCCATCCCGCGATCCAGAGCACGATGATGATGTTCTGAAGCCCGGGCCCCAGGACGGCCACCATGGCGATGGCCAGCGCGAGGAACGGCACGGACTGCTGGATGTCGAGCACCCGCATGATGACGTCGTCAACCCGCCCCCCGTGGAACCCCGCGATCACTCCCAGCGCCACGCCGATCCCGCCCGCCCCGAACACGCTCATCAGGCCCACGAACAGGGAGACCCGGGCCCCGTAGATGACCCGGCTCAGCATGTCGCGCCCCAGC
>JACOVB010000304.1 GCA_016177555.1 Candidatus Rokuibacteriota bacterium | reverse complement strand
CGACGGCGCGTCGAACAGCCAGGGGCCGAGAAAGAGACGCTGGTCGAGGACCCGGACCCCCAGGGCCCCCAGCGTTTCCAGGATTACCGCGGACAGGGCCGCGTCGGAGAGCCCGCGCCGGGCGAGGCGACGTCCGGCGTCGTCGGCGGCATGCACCTGAGCGAGAGCTTCCTGCTTCCAGAACTTCCCGACGAACAGGGCCGCCTCGACACGCTTCCCTTCGATGCTCCCCAGAACCGACTGGATATCGGTGAGCCTGGAGGGACCGACCAGATCCGCGCTCTCGGAGAGCCCGGGCGCGTCATCGAACGCGAAGGCCACGACCCGCCATCCCTGCCGGCGGGCCTCGGCAGCCGCGCGGCCGGGGAGTGCTCCGGCCCCCGACATCAGGCCGAGGCAACGCTCCACGGAAGATCCTCCGGCCAGGCGGTCTCTCCCCGACCCTCGCGGATCATCCGCTCGATCTCCAGCGCCACCGCCAGGGAGCGCAAGTCCTCCGCCTCGGCCAGCTCCACTCGACCCGTGGTCTGGGCGGCGCGGGCCGCCGAGATCAGGTGGCGGAGCTCCAGCTTCAAGGGGTTGTCCTTGTGGACGAAGAGGTGCTCGACGAAGGACGCCTGGCGATAGCGAATCGCCTCGCGGTTCACCGAGTACTCCTGCGCTGCGCGTCGGTGGATCTGGATGTCCTGGTCGAGGTAGTCGAGCGTGATGTAGGCGTCGGGCTGGGTGATGGCCAGGGTCCGGATCTTCTCCTCGGTGGCACGGCTCGCGGTGATGGTGGCCATGGCGCCAGAGTCGAACACCACCTGCACGTTCGCCACGTCGGCGAGGCCCGAGCTCACCGAGGAACCCACCGCCGTCACCCTCCGAGGCTCCCCGTCCACCAGTCCCAGGACGATGTCGATGTCGTGGATCATGAGGTCCATGACCACCGAATCGTTCTGCACCCGGGAAGCGAAGGGGCCGAGGCGCCGCGACTCGATGAGGATGGGCCGCTCGACGATTTTCCGGAGCTCCTGCACGGCGCCGTTGAATCGCTCCACGTGCCCCACGTGCAGGACACTCCCGCGGTGCCGGGCGATCCGGAAGAGATCCTTCGCCTCCTCGAGGGTCGTCGTCATGGGTTTTTCGACCAGCACGTGGATCCCCGCCTCGAGGAGGTCCCGCGCAACGGCGAAGTGCCGGTCCGTGGGGACCGCCACCGTCACCACGTCCACCAGCCCGTGGAGATCGTCGTGATCGGCGAACGCGCGGGTCCCGTAGCTCGCGGCGAGCTGCTGCGCGCGCTCGAAGTCCCGGTCCACGATCCCCACCAGCTCCACGTCCCAGAGCTCCATGAACGCGAGGATATGGTACTGCCCCATGTGCCCGGCGCCCACCACGCCAGCCCGGATCTTCGGCTCCACTGCAAGCTTCACAGCCCCTCCTCCTGCTCGCCGGCGTCTCCATGTGCCCCGCTCCGGACAGCCCCCGGCACGATACCCCGCCGCGATTGCTCGATGAACTCCAGCAGCCGGGCCACCAGAGGGTAATCCCCCAGCTCCGCCTTGAGACGCGCGGCCGCAGCCCCCGGGGCGAGGCCTGATCTGTAGAGCACCCGGAAGGCTTCCTGCGCCTGCCGGCGCGCCGCGGCGTCGAGCCCGCCCCGACGCATCCCCACGACGTTGACCGCCCGCGCAGTGGCCGGGATGCCGTCCACCATCACGAAGGGCGGAACGTCCTGGATCACCTTGGAGCACCCCCCGATATAGGCGAAGGTCCCCACCCGCGTGAAGGGATGGATCCCGCTGAGCCCGCCGACCGTGGCCCGATCCTCGACCGTCACGTGGCCGGTGATGCCGGCCCCGTTGATGATGATGACGTGATCGCCGATGAGGCAGTCGTGGGCCACGTGCGCCGTTGCCATCAGCAGGCAGTGCGAGCCGATACGCGTGTTGTGCCCCTCGTGGGTGGCGCGGTGGATCGTGACGTACTCCCGGATCACGGTGTCGTCGCCGATCACCACTCCCACCGGGATCCCGGGACGGAACTTGAGATCCTGCGGCGGCGCGCCGAGGACGGCCCCGTGGCCGATCCGGCAGCGGGCGCCGACGCGGACCCGCCCTTCCAGCACCGCGTGGGCGCCGATCTCCGTGTCCTCACCGATCTCGACATCCGGACCGATGACCGTGCCGGGCCCCACCTCCACCTCGGGGCCGAGGCGTGCTCGTGGATCCACGTGGGCTGCGGGATGGATCACGCGCGCCCCCGCTCGAGCTCGTCGAGCCGCTTCTCGAGGGTCCGGACCCGCCGCACGAGCTCGGGCAGCAGACGCTCCGCGGCCCAGATGCGGCGCGCCTCGGCCATCGGCCGGCTCGGCGTTCCGCCCCACACCTCGCCCGCCGGAATGTCGCTGGGCACGCCAGCCTGCGCCACCAGGATCGCGCGCTCTCCGATCGTCACGTGGTCGGCCACGCCGACCTGCCCGGCCAGGATCGCGCGGCTGCCGATGCGGCACGACCCCGAGATGCCCACCTGCGCCACCAGAATCGCGTCCTCCCCGACGTCACAGTTGTGCCCGACCTGGACGAGGTTGTCGACCTTGCTCCCCCGCCCGATGACCGTGTCGCCGAGGGTGCCCCGGTCCACCGTGGTGTTGGCGCCGATCTCCACGTCGTCCTCGATGCGCACGCCGCCCACCTGGGGGATCTTCCGGTGGGCGGTCCCGTCGAACGCGTAGCCGAAGCCGTCGGCGCCGACGACGGCGCCTGGGTGGATGATCACCCTGCTGCCGACCTGCACGCCGTCGCGGATGACCACTCGTGGGTACAGGAGCGTGTCGTCTCCGACGCTCGATCCCGTCCCCACGAACGTGAGCGCACCGATCCTCGTCCGGCGGCCCACCGTGGCCCCCATTTCGATCACGGCGAAGGGGCCCACCGCCGCGGTTGCGTCCACGCGCGCGCCCTCGGCGACCAGCGCCAGCGGGTGAATGCCGGGCGCATGAGGCGGATCCGGGTGAAAGAGACGCAGGAGCGTGATGAGCGCCGCCTGCGGGGAGGCGACTCTCAGCACGGCGCCGGGGAGCCCGGTGGCATCCGCGGCCGCGACCACCGCGCCGGCGCGGGTCTGCTCGGCGAGCCGCTGGTAGCGCCGGCTCAGCAGGAAGGACACCTCCTTGGGGCCCGCACTCTCGAGCGGAGCCACCCCTTCCACCGGCCTCGCCGGATCGCCCTCCAGGGTGGCGTCGAGCGCCTTGGCGAGTTCACCGAGCGTGAAGGGGCCGCGCTGAGCCACCTACTTCTTGGCCTTCTTGGAGTCTTCGTCGAAGACGCGGATGATCTCTTCCGTGAGGTCCACCTCGGGCGCGCCGTAGACCACGGAGGCCCCTCGCTTCTCGACGATGATGGCGTACCCCTTCTCCTTCCCGAACCGCTGCACCACCCCCGTGACCTCCTGGAGGACCTTCGCCAGCAGCTCCTGTTCCTTCTTCTGGAGCTCCTTCTGGAGATCGTCTACCAGCCGGCGCACGTCCCGGACTTTCCGCTCGAGGGTCTCCTGCTTCTCCCGGCGGACGTCGGCCGAGAGGAGCTGTCCCTTCTTCTCCAGCTCGTCGCGAAGCTTCTCGAGCTCACCGCGGTGCCCGTCGACCTGCTTCTGCATGGCGGCCTTCTCTCGCTCGAGCTGCTCCCGCGCGGCGACACCGGCCGAGGCCCGCGCCAGCACGCGCTGCACGTCCACGAACGCCACCCGGGCACCGGGCGCGGACTGCGCGTGCACGGGTTGGGCGGACCACGGGACTGCGATCAGCCAGACCGCCGCCGCGGCCAGCAACGGCAAGAGACCCCTCGGCGTCATACGCATCTGCGTCTCCTCCTCGCTCAGAACGGGGAGCCGACCGAGAAATGGAATTGCCCGAACTTCTCTCCAGTTCGCCGGTCCAGGTTTACCCCGTAGTCGACACGGAGCGGACCGAAGGGTGACGCCCAGCGGACGCCGACGCCCGCGGCGTGCCGCAGGTTCAACGGGTCGAACGTGTCGCCGCCTTCGATGTCGGGGCCATAGACATTGCCCACGTCGTAGAAGAGCGCCGCCCGGACGCCGAAGGGGAGCGGGATCAGGTACTCGACGTTGCCGAGGATCTGGCTGTTGCCCCCGATCCGGGTCCCGCTCTGGTCCGTCGGTGAGACCGCCCGGCTCTTGCGGCTGCGGATGGAGTTGGGTCCGCCGAGGTAGAAACGCTCGAAGAGCGGCAGCGGCTCCTCCGCCCAGCCGAAGGCGTAGCCCCCCTGGACGCGCCCGCTGAGAATGTGGTCAAGCCAGACTGGCTGGAAATACGCGGTGCTGACGGCGGCGCGGACGAACTTGCTGTCGCCGAACCCCACCCCGGCAAAGTCCACGCCGGCGCTCGAGGCGCTTCCGCGGGTCGGCTCGAAGACGCTATCCCGAGTGTCCCGCGACAGGCTGCCACCGACGAGCGACGTGAGGCGCTTCCCCTCCTCGCTCAGCAGGTTCGAGCTTGCGTTGCTGGGCACGTCGGAGATCTCGTCCTCGGTCACGCGGTAGATCAGGTTCCAGCGCGAGTAGTCGCCCAGCGGGTGGCCGAGCCGGATGTCTCCGCCCAGGGAGTTGATCGTGTACTCGGTGAAGACACGGCGGTTGTTGAAGAGGTCGAACCCGGCAGCCAGGGGCCGGTCGAAGAGCCACGGCTCGGTGAACCCGATGGTGCCCTGCTGGGTGCTTCCCCCCGCGCGCAGCCTGAGGAATACCTCCCAGCCGCGCCCGAGAAAGTTGCGCTGGGACAGGTCCACCGTCCCGATGAAGCTATCCTGGGAGCTGTAGCCGCCGCCGATGGAGAAGAGGCCCGTGGGCTTCTCCGTCACCTCGATGTTGACCACGATCTTGTCCTTGGCCGAGCCCGGTGCGGTCGTGGCCCTCACCTGCTCGAAGTACCCAAGGTTGCTGAGCTTCTGCCGGGCGCGCTCGAGATCCTTGGTCGTGAAGAGGTCCCCCTCGTGCATGGGGATCTCGCGCCTGAGGATCTTCTCCTGGCTCCGGGCGTTTCCGGAGATGTTGATCCGCTCGACGAACACCTCCGGGCCCTCGGCGATCTCGAAGGCGATGTGCACCCGCCGCGTCGCGGCGTCTTGCGTCGCGGTCGGGTTCACGTCGGCCGAGGCGCGCCCGACGACGCCGTACAGGTCCTGGATCCCCTTCATGCTCTCCCTGAGCTTGGAGCGCGAAAACACGTCGTCCGTCTTGAGCTTGATGCGCCGGCGGATCTCCTCGGCGGGCAGGATGTTGTTGCCCGTCACGTCCACCCCGCCGACCTTGAACTGCGGCCCTTCGACGACGACGACGCGGACGGTGGCGCGGGCCTTTGTCCGATCCACCTGGATATCCGCCGACTCGACTCTGGCCTGCGTGTAGCCGTGGTCGTTGTAGAGGGCGACGATCCGCTCGACGTCGTCATCCAGCTTCTGTCGCTGGACGGTCCCCCGGAGGACGTAGAACTGCCGCTCCTGGGTCGCCATGATCGCCTTGATCTCCTTCGGCTTCACCCCCTGGGCGCCCTCGATCACGATCTCCTCGATGCTGATCTTCCGCCCCTCGGCCACCTGGAAGACCACCGTCACGTCACCGTCGGGGAGCTGCCGGGCATCTGGCGTGACGGCGACCTCGAAGTACCCTTCTTCCTCGTAGTGGTCCTTCACTCGCTCGGCCGACCGGTTGACCTCCACGGGGTTGTAGACGCTGCCCAGCTTCAGGTCGATCTTCTCCTGCAGGGCGGCGGTATCCACCTTCTTGTTGCCCACGAACTGGATGTCCCGGACAAAGGGACGCTCGACCACGAGGAACGTCACCTTGACGCCCCCCTCGAAGTCCTCGACCTTCAGCTGGACGTCGTCGAAGAAGCCGAGGGCGAACACCGCGCGGATGTCGCCGGCCAGTCTGGCCGGGGCGAACTGACCGCCGACCTTGGTGGTGACGCGGCCGAGGATGACCGCCTCCTGGACGCGGCGGCTCCCCTGAATGGCGATCTCCTTCACGAGGATCGGCCGCTCGGGGGACGGCGCCGCCTTCTGGGCCGGCGCCAGGCTGGGACTCAGGACCACACAGGCAAAAAAAATGGAGAGGAACACTCTCCCCAGGGCGGTCATAGAGGCGATCGTCCTGTCGTGTGGGGAGGCGGCGTCCGGCCGCTCAGTGCTCCGCGAGCGCGAGCCGCGATTCCGCGACCTGGGCTTCCCGGAAGACGAAATTGGTCCCCTCCACGTCGAGCTCCAGCCGAGCTCCGACCGAGACCTGGCCCCGCACAATGGCTTCCGCCAGCGGGTCCTCCACGTGCTTCTGGATCGTCCGGCGAAGCTGGCGGGCCCCGTACGTGGCGTCGAACCCCTTCTCCACCAGCAGGTCCAGCGCCGCCAGGGTGGGCTCGATGGCGATCCCCTTGTCGGCCAGCTGGGCATTGATCCGACCCATCATCAGACGGACGATCCCGTTGATGTTCTCGCGGCTCAGCGCGTGGAACACGATGGTGTCGTCGATGCGGTTGAGGAATTCCGGCCGGAATGCCCGCTTCAGCTCCTCGAGCACGCGCTCCTTCATCCTGTCATGCGAGGAGTCTTCGCCCTCGGGCAGGAACCCTGGCGAGGTCCGCTTCCCGATGAAGCTCGTGCCCAGGTTCGAGGTCATGATGAGAATCGCGTTCTTGAAGTCCACGACGTGGCCCACCGAGTCAGACAGGCGGCCGTCGTCCAGCACCTGCAGCAGCATGTTGAAGACGTCCGGGTGGGCCTTCTCGATCTCGTCGAACAGCACCACGCAGTACGGCCGCCGCCTCACCTTCTCGGTCAGGAAGCCGCCTTCCTCGTAGCCGACGTAGCCGGGAGGGGCGCCAAGGAGCCGGGAGATCGAGAACTTCTCCATGTACTCCGACATGTCGACGCGAATCAAGGCGTTCTCGTCGCCGAACAGGTACTCGGCGAGCGCCCGGGCCAGCTCCGTCTTGCCGACACCCGTGGGCCCCAGGAAGATGAACGACCCCACGGGCCGCTTGCTGTCCTTGAGGCCGGCGCGCGACCGCCGGATGGCCCGTGAGACCGCCGCCACCGCGTCGCCCTGCCCGATGATGCGGCCGTGGAGCGCCTCCTCCATGCGGGCGAGCTTGGCCGACTCCTTCTCCTCGAGCTTGGACAGCGGGATGCCGGTCCAGCGGGAGACGATGTACTCCACGTCTTCCTCACCGACCACCTGCGGTCCCTTGCCCTTGCGCTTGTCCCAGTCGCGCTTGAGCTCCTCGTCGCGCCCGCGCAGCAGCTTCTCCTTCTCGCGCAGCGAGGCGGCCTTCTCGAATTCCTGCGCCTCGAGGTACATGTCCTTCTCACGGACGACGCGCTCCACCTCCCGCCCCAGCTCCTTGATCTCCGGGGGGGGCGTGAGCGCCATGAGCCGCGTCCGCGAGGAGGCCTCGTCGATCACGTCGATGGCCTTGTCCGGGAGCTGGCGGTCCGTGATGTAGCGGTCCGCGAGCTTCACCGCCGCATCGATGGCGTCATCCGTGATCTTCACGTGGTGATGGGCCTCGTACTTGTGCCGCAGCCCCTTGATGATCTCCACCGATTCCGCCACGGAGGGGGCCCGCACGATGACGGGCTGGAAACGCCGCTCCAGCGCGCCGTCCTTCTCGATGTACTTGCGGTACTCGTCGAGCGTCGTGGCCCCGATGGTCTGGATCTCTCCCCGGGACAGCGCGGGCTTCAGCATGTTCGACGCGTCGATGGCCCCTTCGGCGGCGCCGGCGCCGATGAGCGTGTGCAGCTCGTCGAGGAACAGCACCACGTTCTCCGACTGCCGGATCTCCTTCATCACCGCCTTGAGCCGCTCCTCGAACTGGCCGCGATACTTCGTGCCGGCGATGACCGCCGCCATGTCGAGCGCGAGAACCCGGTGTTCCT
>JACOVB010000303.1 GCA_016177555.1 Candidatus Rokuibacteriota bacterium | reverse complement strand
CGAGACGGTGCGCGTCTACGAGGACACGCTGCTCGCGCAGGAACAGAAGGTCATCGCCGACCGCGGGCCCGGCGACATCGCGGCCCTGCTCCGCTCCGGCGAGACCTGGACGATCACGTAGCCCCATGCGGTTCGAAGCAACGCATGGGTAGGGTGAGCGTGGAGGCGGGGCTGATCGCGGCGCTGGAGGGGATCGTGGGACGGGCGGGTGTGGTCGCCACCCTCGAGGGCCGGCTCACCTACGAGTGCGACATGCACACCTTCTACAAGGGGATGCCGGACGTCGTCGTGCTGCCCGAATCCGCCGAGCAGGCGGCGGCCGTGGTCCGCCTCTGTCGCGGGGCCCATGTGCCCATCGTCCCCCGCGGCTCGGGCACCGGGCTCATCGGCGGCGCCATGGCTCCCCAGGGGGGCGTCATGGTCTCCATGACGCGGATGAACCGCATCCTCGAGGTGGACGTCGCGAACCGCTGCGCGACGGTGGAGCCCGGCCTCATCAATCTGTGGCTCAGCGACGCGACGCGGGAGCGCGGCTACTTCTTCGCCCCCGACCCCTCGAGCCAGATGGTCTCCTCCATCGGCGGCAACGTCTCGACCAACGCGGGCGGACCGCATTGCCTGAAGTACGGCATCACGGTGAACCATGTCCTGGGCCTCCAGATGGTGACGGGCGCGGGGGAGCTGGTGTGGGTGGGCGGCAAGGCCCACGACCGGCCCGGCTACGACCTGACCGGCGTCATGGTGGGCGCGGAGGGGACCTTCGGTCTCGTGACGGCGGTCATGGTGCGCCTCCTGCACCTGCCCGAGGACGTCAAGACGCTGCTCGCCTCGTTCTCCACGATCGAGGACGCCTCCGAGACCGTGTCTGCCATCATCGCCGACGGGATCGTCCCGGCCGCTCTCGAGATGCTGGACGAGGTGATGATCCGCGCCATCGAGGAGGGCGTCCACGCCGGGTATCCGAAGGGGGCCAGCGCTGTCCTCCTGATCGAGCTGGACGGGCCCCGCGCGGAGATCGAGGCCCAGGCGCTCCGCATCGAGAAGATCTGCCGCGACCACCTGGCGCTGGAGCTCCGGGTGGCGCAGAACGACGCCGAGCGGGCGCTGCTCTGGAAGGGGCGCAAGGAGGCCGCCGGTGTCATCGGCCGGATCACGCCCAGCTGGCTGCTGCAGGACGCCGTCGTGCCGCGCTCGAAGCTGCCTCAGGTCATGCGCGAGATGCTGGCCATCTCGGCGCGTCACCGTCTCGTCTTCGCCAACGTCTTCCACGCCGGGGACGGGAACCTGCACCCGATCATCTGCTACGACGACCGGGTGCCGGGGGAGCTCGACCGCGCCAAGCAGGCCAACGAGGAGCTGCTCCACGCCTGCCTTCAGTTGGGCGGCAGCGTGACGGGCGAGCACGGGGTGGGGCTCGACAAGGCCAAGAACTTGCCGTACCAGTTCGCCGATGCGGACCTGAACTTCATGGCACGGCTCCGCCGGGTCTTCGATCCCGACGGCATCATGAACCCCGGCAAGCTCCTGCCCGATCACCCGGCCTGCGGCGAGGGGTTCAGGCCGGTGGCCCCCACGCTGCCCAGCGGGACCTGGGTCTAGCCCGTGGCCGTCTCCGCCCCCGCGCTGCGAGAGGCGCTGGCCGCGATCGTCGGTGCCGACTGCCTCGTGAGCGATGCCGCCGCGCTGGCCGCGCTTGCAGTGGATGGTGTCACCCCGCGCTGGGCGGCGCGGCCCGGCTCGGTGGAGGAGGTGAGCCGACTCCTGGCGCTGGCATCGGCCGAGGGGCTCCACGTCATCCCGCGGGGGAGCGGGTCGAGCCTGGATTGCGGCATGCCGCCGGCGCGCGTGGATCTGCTCCTCGACTGCGGCCGGCTGAGCGCCATCCTCGAGCACTCGCCCGAAGACATGGTGGCGACCGTCCAGGCGGGCCTGTCGCTGGCCGCCCTCGGGGCGGCGCTCGGGCGGCACCGCCAGCGCTTTCCGGTGGATCCCGTGGGCGGCGCCTCGCGGAGCATCGGCGGGTTGCTCGCGACCAGTGCCACCGGGCCGCTGCGCTTCCGCCACGGCGGCGGCCGCGATCTCCTGCTGGGCTTGCGCTTCGTCCAGGCCGACGGCACCAGCACCTGGGGCGGATCGAAGGTGGTCAAGTCGGTGACGGGCTACGACGTGCCGAAGCTCCTGGTGGGCTCCTTCGGCACCCTCGGCGTCATCGTGGAAGCCACCATCCGGCTGCATGCGATGCCGCCGGCCTCGGGCGCCTGGCTCTTGTCCTTCGCCTCCCACGCCAGCGCGGCGGCCTTCGTCGCCGGCGTGCTGGACTCCACGCTCCAGCCCGAGCGGATGGTCGTGTTGAACGGGCCCGCGCTCAAGGCCGCGGCACGGCCTCAGGCGCGGGCGGCGGTGGCGATCTCGGTGGGGAGCAGCGCCGAGGCCGTGGAGAGCCAGGGCGGCGACCTCCGGCGCCTCGCGACCGGGCAGGGAGCCACGGTGAGCGCCATCCCCGACGACTTCTGGCTCGAGCTGGGGGCGGCCCTTGCCGGACCCATCAGGCTGAGGCTGGCGGGGGAGCCGAGCAAGCTCTGCTTCTGGCTCGAAGAGATGGAGCATCTCGCGGGTGAAGCGGCGGTGCCCGTGTCGGCCCTGGGCGAGGCGGGGAGCGGCGCCGTCCGCGCCGCGCTCGGCCGCGCGGCCCTCAATGGCGGGTGGCTCCCGAGGGCTGTCGCGTCACTCCGCGAGGGGCTCTCGGCCGAGGGGGGATACCTGGTGGTTGAGCGGGCGCCTCGAGAGGTTAAGGACAAGGTTGACGTCTGGGGGCCTATCTCACCGGATTCTCTCGACATCATGAAACGCATCAAGCGCCAGTTCGACCCGTCCGGGATCCTGAGCCCCGGCCGATTCGTGGGGGGACTGTGACCGTCGCGAGCGGGGCGGCACTCGGGCACCTCGACGCCGAGGACGCCCCATCCATGGAGGGCCTGCGGGCCTGCGTGCACTGCGGGATCTGCCTGCCCCAGTGCCCGACGTACCGCGTGCTGGGCGAGGAGATGGACTCGCCTCGCGGGCGGATCTACCTCATGCGCGCTGCTGCCGATGGACGGATCGCGCTCACCCCGACCCTCGCCCGTCACCTGGATCTCTGCCTCGGCTGCCGGGGCTGCGAGACGGCCTGTCCCTCCGGGGTGCCCTTCGGCAGTTTGCTCGAGGCCACACGCGGCCAGCTCGAGCGCCGGGGCATACGCTCGCCCGAGAGTGATCACGGCACCCTCTCGCTCCTGCTCGCGCTCTTCCCGTACCCGGATCGGATGGCCGCCCTCTTGCCGGCGCTCCGGCTCTATCAGGGGTCGGGACTCCAGGCGCTGGTGCGCGGCCTCGGGCTCCTGGCTCCGTTCAGGCGGCTCCGCACGATGGAGGCGCTCCTGCCCCGGGTGCCCGGGGCCGGCTCGGCCCGGCTCGAGGAGCTCAACCCGGCTCGGGGGGGCAAGCCCCGCGGGCGGGCCGGGCTGCTCGTGGGGTGCGTCCAGCGTTTCTTCTATCCGGACGTCAACGCCCAAACGGCGCGGCTCCTGGCCGCCGCGGGCTACGAGGTCGTGGCGCCTCGCGAGCAAGGGTGCTGCGGGGCGCTGCATCTGCACTCGGGGCGCCTCGACGACTTCCGGGCGATGGCCAAGCAGCTCGTGGCGTCCTTCCGCGGTGACGTGGATGTGATCGTGGCCAATGCGGCCGGCTGCGGCTCGGCCCTCAAGGAGTATGGCCACTGGCTCCAGGACCCCGAGACGGAGGCCTTCTCGCAGAAGGTGAAGGACATCTCCGAGGTCCTCGTCGACGCCGACCTGCCGCTCGGGGACTTGCCGGTGACGGTGACGTATCAGGACGCCTGCCATCTGGCCCACGGCCAGAAGGTGCGAGCCGAGCCCCGGGCGCTGCTCGGACGCATCCCCGGCTTGAAGCTCGTCGAGCTTGCCGAGAGCGATCTCTGCTGTGG
>JACOVB010000312.1 GCA_016177555.1 Candidatus Rokuibacteriota bacterium | reverse complement strand
GCAGCGCCTTGTCCTGCTCCCATTGCTGGTAGGCGGAAATTCGGGTTTCACGGAGCGCCGCCGCCGGTTACACTCTCTTCCCATGATCGGTGCCTCTCCGCCCCGCAAGGAGGACATGCGCCTCCTCGTGGGCGCCGGCCGCTTCATCGACGATCTCCAGCGCGGCGGGATGCTTTTTCTCGGCGTGGTGCGGAGCCTCCACGCGCACGCGCGCATCGTCGGGATCGCCACGGCAGACGCCGCCTCGGCTCCGGGCGTGGTCGCGGTCTGGACCGCGGCCGATCTGCCCGAGGCCGCAAGGCCGGTGCTGACCTTCACGAGCGGCGCCCATCGCGACCGGCCATTCACCGTCCCGCTCCTGGCCCGCGACCGGGTCCGCTATGTGGGCGAGCCCGTGGCGGTGGTGGTGGCCGAGAGCCCCGCGCTCCTGGCCGACGCCATGGAGGCCGTGACGGTGGAGTACGAGCCGCTGCCACCGCTCCCCACCGCGGAGGCTGCGCTCGCCTCCGACACGCGGCTCCACGACGGCTGGCCCGACAACCGGGCGCTCGAGGTGCGCGGCGCCGTGGGGGACGCCGCGCGGGGAATGGCCGAGGCAGACGTCGTTGTCGAGGGACGCTTCCGCCATCCGCGGCTGGCTGCTACGCCCATCGAGACCCGCGGCGCGCTGGCCTACCGGGACGGAGACGGCGGCGCGCTCACGGTCTGGGCTTCCATCCAGAATCCCTACAGCGTCCGCGACGCCATCGCGTCCGTCCTCGATCTGCCGGCCGAGCAGGTGCGCGTCCGCGTCCCGGACGTCGGCGGCGCCTTCGGCCCCAAGGGTCAGGTCTATCCGGACGAGGTGCTGGTGGCCGTGGCGGCGTGGAGGCTCGGCCGGCCGATCAAGTGGGTGGAAAGCCGGCGCGAGGATTTCCAGAGCCTGGGCCACGACCGCGAGCACGTCCACGACGCGCGCATCGGCTTCACGCGCGACGGCGCCATCGCCGCCCTCGAGGACGTCTTCCTCGCCGACGTCGGCGCCTATCCGGTATCGGGCACCGGGCTCAACGCCAACACCGTCAACCACCTGCCCGGCCCCTACCGGGTGCCGCATTACCGCGGCGAGGGCGCGAGCGTGGTCACCAGCAAGGCGGTGAACGCGGCCTACCGCGCGGCAGGGCGGCCCGAGGCCGTCTTCGTCATGGAGCGGCTCATGGATCTCGGCGCCCGCCGGCTCGGCCTCGACCCGGCCGAGCTGCGCCGCAGGAACCTCGTGCGGCCCGAGGAGATGCCGTATCGCCCGGGGCTCACCTACAAGGACGGCGTCCCCATCGCCTATGACCCGGGCGACTTTCCGGCGGCCTTCGAGCGCGCCCTCGGCCTCCTCGGCTACGACGACTGGCGGAAGCGCCAGCGGGCGCAAGGACCCGGCCCGCGCCGGATCGGTGTGGGGATCGCCTGCTACGCGCAGGGCACGGGGCTCGGCCCCTTCGAGGGGGCGACGGTGCGCGTGGATCCGAGCGGCAAGGTCTACGTGTTCGTGGGTGTCAGCGCCCAGGGCCAGGGGCATGCCACGACACTCGCGCAGATCGCCGCATCGGCCCTCGGCGCATCCTTCGACGACGTCGTGGTCCAGGCGGGCGATACGGCGCGATTCGCCTACGGCATGGGCACGGGCGGCAGCCGCGTCGCCGCGAATGCCGGGCCGGCCGTCGCGCGGACGGCGCGCGAGGTGCGCGACCGCGCGGCGGCCGTCGCCGCGGAATTGCTCGAGTGCGCCCCCGAGGACATCCGCATCGCCGAGGGCCGGGTGCACGTGGCGGGCATGCCCGACCGCGCGCTCACCCTCGGACGCGTGGCCCAGGCCGCCGTCCGGTCGAAGGCGCTGGCTCAGATGGGCGAGCCCGGCCTCAACGCCTGCACGTACTTCTACCCGTACACGGTGACATGGGCCTTCGGCACGCAGGCCTGCGCCGTCGAGGTGGACGTGGAGACCTGCGCCGTCCGCCTGCTGGCCTATGCCATCGTCCACGATCCCGGCCGCGCCATCCACCCGGGGATCGTCGAGGGGCAGCTCCAGGGCGGCTCCGCCCAGGGGATCGCCGCGGGACTGATGGAAGAGGTGATCTACGACGAGACCGGCCAGCTCCTCACCGGCAGCCTCATGGACTACGCCATCCCCAAGGCCGAGGATCTCCCGTGGCTCGACGTGGCGCTGACCGAGCACCCGTCGTCGATCAACGAGCTCGGCATCAAGGGCGTGGGCGAGAGCGGTGCCATCCCGGGCGCCGCCGCCATCGCCAATGCGGTGGAGGACGCGGTGGCGGACCTCGGCGTGACGATCCATGAGGTTCCCGTGACGCCGGCGCGGCTCTTCGCCCTGCTGTCGAAAACGCAGGGGCCGCGGCGATGACGGCAACCACCCTCGTCCTGCTGGTCCGCCACGGGCTCACCCCGACGACGGGGCTCAAGTTGCCGGGGAGGGCGCCGGGACTTCACCTCGCCGAGGCGGGGCGCCGCCAGGCCGAGGCGGCGGGCGCCCGTATCGCAAGGCTCGGAGGGGCCGCTGCCGTGTACACCTCGCCGCTCGAGCGGGCGCGCGAGACGGGCGCGGCCATCGCGCGGGCCTGCCGGCTGAAGGCGCGCGTGGAGCCGGGGCTCAACGAGGTGCAGATCGGCCGGTGGACGGGGCTCTCGCTCGCGAAGGTCCGCCGCAAGCCGGAGTGGCGGAGCGTGCTGCGGCACCCGAGCGGCTTCCGCTTCCCGGACGGCGAGTCCTTCCCGGAGATGCAGGCCCGGGTCGTCGAGGCGCTTCGGCGGCTCTGCGAGCGCCATCCCGGCGCGACGATCGTGGCGGTGTCCCATGGCGACCCCATCAAGGCCGCGGTGGCGTTTGCCCTCGGCGTCCCGCTGGATCTGTTCAACCGCATCGTGATCGCGCCGGCCTCCGTCACGGCCATCGCGTTCCGCCCCTCTGGACCGTTCGTGCTCACCGTGAACTCTTCGGACGGAGACCTCGCGGGGCTCGGCGGCTGATGGGCGAGTCGTTCGACCTCGACGCCCCCGACCACTTCACCGCCGGCACGGTGGGCTCCCCAGGCGAGCGCGTCTTCTACCTGCAGGCCCGGCAGCGCCGGCGGCTCGTCACGCTCAAGAGCGAGAAGGAGCAGGTCCGCGGCCTGGCCGATTACCTGGCGGGCTTGCTCGTGCGGCACCCGGGCGCCGCTGGGTCGGCTCCTCATGATCTCGACCTGATCGAGCCGGTGGACCCCGCGTGGACCGTCGGCTCGCTCGCCGTGGGCTACGACGAGCAGCGCCACCGGATCCTGGTGGAGGCGAGCGAGCTTCTGGAGGAGGAGGAGGGCGACGTCGGTCACGTCGAGGGGGAGCCGGCTGTGGCGCGCTTCCGCATCACCCGCGCCCAGGCGACGGCCTTCGTGGAGCGGGCGCGGGCCCTCGTCCGGGCCGGCCGGCCCCTCTGCCCCATCTGCAGCCAGCCCAGGGACCCGGACGGGCACGTCTGCCCCCGGAGCAACGGGCACGTCGTGAGGTGAGCGCGGTGTCGGCGGGACCGACGGCACTCGATCTGCTCACCCGCGGCAGCATCACGGTGAAGGGCCGCATGCCGTGGAGCAGCAACGCGACCTTTCTGGTGGAGCTGATCCTCGAGGACGCGAGCGCGCTCGGCGTGTACAAGCCCATGCGCGGCGAGCGGCCGCTGTGGGATTTCCCACCGGGGCTCTTCAGGCGGGAGATCGCGGCCTACCATCTGTCCGAGGCGCTCGGCTGGGACCTCGTGCCCCTGACCGTGGAGCGCGACGGGCCCTTCGGCGAGGGATCGCTCCAGCGCTTCGTGCCGGCCGACTTCGAGCAGCATTACTTCACCCTGATCGAGCGAGCCGAGCACCACGACCGGCTGAGGCAGCTCTGCGCCTTCGACCTGCTCGCCAACAACGCCGACCGGAAGAGCGGCCACTGCCTGCTCGGCCAGGACGGCGTCATCCACGCCATCGACAACGCCCTCTGCTTCTCCGCCGAGCCCAAGCTTCGGACCGTGATCTGGGACTTCGCCGGCGCGCCCATTCCTGCGGACATCCTGGAGGACGTGCGGCGTGTCCTGGAGGTGGGGTCGCCGCCGCTCGCCGCCCTGCTCGCCCCCGCCGAGCAGGAGGCGCTTCTCGCCCGGGCGCGGGCCCTCGTCTCCGACGGCAGCTTCCCCGTCCAGTCGGGCGGCCGCGACTACCCCTGGCCGCTCGTCTAGGATCGTCGTGAAGAAGATCTCGGGGCGCAGCGGGCTCTTTTCCGGGGCGGGCGGAGGCCTCGGGTTCGATCCCGTGGTGGCGCGGCGGGCGCTCGCGAAGGCGGACGCGGAGCTGGGCGCGCTGATGCGCGCGGTCGGGCCGTTCCGGCTGGAGCCGGACGCGATCTCCGATCCCTTCGCCTCGCTCGCGGAGTCGATC
>JACOVB010000311.1 GCA_016177555.1 Candidatus Rokuibacteriota bacterium | reverse complement strand
GATGGCGACAATGGCCTCTTCCCTCACCCCGGCCTTCCGCGCCAGCGGCACGTGCATGGCCCACTCGTAGCGACAGTCCATCTGCCGGGCCACGGTGAGGATGGCGACCTCGCGAATCTCGCCGGAGAGCCCCGACTCGAACCGGATATAGGCGCCGAGGCGGGCCGTGCGGCTCGCCAGCTCGGGGCTGTGCAGGAGGGCGGCGAAGGGCCCCGCCACCTTGCCCCGGCTCTCGGCGATGAGATCGAACGCGGCCTCGCCGCCCGGCTCGACCTGGTTGCGCTGCTCGATCAAGGGGATGCGCGCCATGGTGTCCTCCCGGTGGTTGATTGGCGGCGGCGGCCCCATCTGCGGCGCGCGGCAGCACCGGGACAGAGTACACCAGGACGCGCGGTCGCTCCCGGCCGAGGTGCGAGCGGGCGGGTCCGGCTGACGGCTACTCCGTCGGCCCGTCGGAGGCTATGCCGTACCCCGGGCAGGCTCGGTGGTCCGGGGTGGTGCAGGTGGAGGCGAGCGTCGCCGGCGCCGGGACGCGCACCCGGAGCCCCGGCCGGCGGCAGAACGCCCCGACCGGGTAGATCCAGAGGCGATCTGCCGTCACGGGCACAAGGAAAGGGCAACCGTCCAGCGGCGTCGGCCTGGCGCTGCGCTCCATGGTCAACCCCTGTAGGCCACGCCGCCGGAGACCAGCGAGAAGCGTGGCACCATGGGCGTCCCCACGGCGGCGGTGTGCGCCAGCGCAAGGCAACCCTTCTTGCAGCGGATGCGCTCCGGATCCGAGAAGGCCGAGCACGAGACGATATCGCCCGGGTGATCGGCGCCCGGCCAGGAGAGGAATGCCGCCGTCACGTGCCGGCGGGAGAACGGGCACGCGAACGACGCCCGCGTCAGCGACGGACTCGCCGGGAGAAACTGGGCGAAGAGCGTCAGCATCAGCGCCCCGGCGACCATCACGAAGAGCGGACCCAGCAGGAGCAGGACCACGAGGCTTGCCAGCAATGCGCCACCCCATTCCATGATCGTCACCTCCCTGAAGGGTGTCCCAGGCAACCCACCCGCACCGTCCCCGAGCGCGGCATCCCGCCCTACCCGCGGCGGACTTTGCCAATTATGCATGCAAGCCGGGTGCCGGAGGGCAAAAGGGAAGAACGATTCAATCTCGGCCGCTTGGCGATGGGGTCTGAGGGCCAGCCGTACGGGAGGTGACCCGGGAGCGCCTCAGATGTGGCCGCATCGCCCCAGCCGCCCCTCGGGCGATGCGCTCGTGCCGCGTTGCGGCGACGAACCTGCGCCGAAAAACATGGGCTAGTGCATTGCGCGTATTGACACCCGAGACCTCGAGGGGTTGAATGAGTGTGACGGGGGAGGCGATCGATCTCCTGTCGTGGCGACAACCGTCGAGGAGGGTGCATGGAAGACACACCACCCGGCTACGAGAAGCGCCGCCAGGGCTTTGTCGTCTGACGGCGCCGCGCAGCAGCAGCACCGCAGTACCAAGATCCCGGCGCACGCCGGGACGCGCGCAGGCAGAGTCCTGCCGCACATGTCACCGCCCGGTGGACGGTGTACCGGTCCCGTCCTCCGGGCAACTTTTCTTGATCAGCCCTCGCCCGATGACGAGCCTCAGCACTTCCGTCGTGCCCTCGGCAATCCGCCAGGCGCGGATCACGCGGTAGAGCCGCGCCAGCGGGTGGCCCTCGACCACGGAGGCGCCCCCCGTGAGCTGCATCGCGCGGTCCACAATCCGCGCCACGGCCTCGGTGGCGAGCGTCTTGGCCATCGCCACCTCGATCTCCACATCCCCGCCTGACTCGGCCATCCGGGCGCAGGCGTAGAGCGCCGAGCGCGCGGCGAAGAGGTCCGTCGCGCTATCGGCGATCATGGCCTGCACCTGCTCGCGCTCGCGGAGCGGCGTGCCGCTCCGGTGGGGGCGCGCCGTCTGGCGGAGCGTGTAGTCGAGCGCCCAGCGCCCCGTCCCGCAGGCGTGAGCGGCCGCCCGCAGCCGGAGCGCCGTGATGCTCTCCAGGGCCCGCGGGAGGCCTTGACCGATCTCCCCCAGCACGTCCGCCTGGGGCACGAGCGCCTCCTCGAGTGCGAACTCGCCGTGGAGCCCCCCGTCCAGCGTGCGCAGCTCGCGGGAGAGTCGCACTCCCGGCGCCTCGCGTCGCAGGACGAAGAGCCCCGTCCCGATGAGGCCGCCCGTGTTCTCGGTGACGCGCGCCACGGTGAGGAGGAGGTCGGCGCGGGGCCCGTCGGTGACGAAGGCCTTCACGCCCGTCAGCACGAAGCCGTCTCCCCGGCGCACGGCCGTCGTGCGCGGCCCCTCGGGTGGGTCGGTGAAGGCGAAGGCGGCCGCCAGCTCGCCCGACAGCACTGGGGCGAGGAAGCGCCGGCGCTGATCGGCCGTGCCGTGGCGCAGGAGCCCGCCGTCGCCGCCGAGCGCGAAGCGGCCCAGCACGGAGCCGGCCGCCGCGATCTCCTCATGAAGCGCCACCTGGCCCAGCGGACCGAGGCCGCCCCCGCCGAGATCGGCCGGCTGGAGCTGGCGGAAGAGCCCGCGCGCGTCAGAGCGGGTGCGCACCCACCGCCTCAGGGCCGGCGGCGCGTCCGCCTCCTCGCGCAACCCGTGCTCGCGCTCGGCGGGCAGGAGCTCCTCGTGGAGAAAGGCGCGCAGCCGCAGTCGGACGGCCTCCAGCTCCGCGGGCAAGGCCTCCGCGATCACGGGCGAGCCTGGCCTTTCGCGATCAGGCGCTCGAGCCGCTCGAGCTGGTCGGTGGTCCCGAGGGCCAGGAGCCGATCGCCCGCGGCGAGGGTGAGGTCGCTCGACGGATTCACCAGGGGCATCTCCTCGCGCAGGATGGCCAGCACCGTGGCGCCAG
>JACOVB010000017.1 GCA_016177555.1 Candidatus Rokuibacteriota bacterium | reverse complement strand
CCCCCTACAAGTACCCGCGCCTGGTCGAGTTCGCGGAGCGGCTCCCCCGCACCGAGACCGGCAAGATCCGACGCTTCGAGCTCCGCTCCCGGTCCGCCCCAGGTTAACCGCGACCGAGATCGCGCGAAGAAAGTCGGGCAGCGTGAGATGCCGGCGGGGGCGGGCGGGCGACAGCCCGGGTGCCCGCCCCGGGTGAAGGAACTTCCACATGGCCATCGATCCGCGCTTCGTGACCACGGCCCTGGGCTTCGACGGGTACCGCATCTCATCCCACCGCGGCGTCGTGCGCGGGATCACCGTCCGCTCGCGCAACATCATCGCCAACATCGGCGCCTCCATCCAGACGCTGTTCGGCGGCAACATCACGCTCTACACGGAGCTGTGCGAGAAGGCGCGCGAGGAGGCCTTCGCCCTCATGGTGCAGCACGCGGCGGCGGTGGGCGCCAATGCGGTTATCGGCATGCGCTACGACGCCAACGAGATCGCCGCGGGGGTGACCGAGGTGCTGGCCTATGGCACGGCTGTGGTGATCGAGCCCGAGCGCCGGTAGTCCCCGCGGGGCCGCGCGCCAGCAGCAACCGCCCGCGCGCCGACGGGCACTCGCCGGCTGCCGGTTGCGACGGCGCGCGCACGCGGGTAGCCTGGCCCCATGGCGTCCCCCCTCGCTCTCTTCCTCCCCGCCGTCCGCGACTGGTTCACCGAGGCCTTCGGCGAGCCGACGCGCCCGCAGGCGGAAGGGTGGCCGCACATCGCGGCCGGCCAGCACACGCTGATCATCGCGCCGACAGGCTCGGGCAAGACGCTCGCCGCGTTCCTGTGGGGCATCGACGCCCTCTGTCGCGCGGCCCGCGCGCGCAAGCTCGACGACCGCGTCCACCTCGTCTATGTCTCCCCGCTCAAGGCGCTCAACAACGACATCGAGAAGAACCTGCGCGCGCCCCTTCAGGGCATCAGGGACAAGGCGACCGCGGCCGGCGAGCCGCTGCCCGAGATCCGCGTGGCGGTGCGGACGGGCGACACCCTGGCGCATGTGCGCCAGGCCATGGTGCGCCGGCCCCCCCATATCCTGATCACCACGCCCGAGTCGCTCTACCTCCTGCTCACGTCCGAGAAGTTCCGCCCCGCGCTCGGACACGTCAGAACCGTGATCGTGGACGAGGTCCACGCGCTGGCGGGCAGCAAGCGCGGCGCTCACCTGGCCATCACGCTGGAGCGCCTGGACGCCCTCGCCGGCGCACCGATACAGCGCATCGGCTGCTCGGCCACGGTCCACCCCCCTGATGTGGCGGCCGCGTTCCTCGCGGGCGCAGGCCGGCCCTGCCGCATCGTGGACGCCGGTTTCGATCGGAGCCTCGATCTGGAAGTCGTGGCGCCCGTCACGGACTTCCTCACGACGGTCTCCGACACCGTGTGGGACTCGGCGCTGCAGGAGCTTCAGGGCTGGATCGAGAGCCACCGGACGACGCTCATCTTCACGCCGAGCCGCAGGATGGCCGAGCGGCTCGCGCGCAATCTCAACGAGCGGCTGCCCGAGGGCCAGGTGGCGGCCCATCACGGCTCGCTGTCGCGCCGGGCGCGGCTCGAGGCCGAGGACCGGCTCAAGCGGGGGGAGATCCGGGCGCTGGTCGCCACCTCCTCGCTGGAGCTCGGGATCGACGTGGGCGCCATCGATCTCGTCGTCCAGCTGCAGTCGCCCCGCAACATCGCCGCCGCGCTGCAACGCATCGGGCGCGCGGGGCATGCCCTGTCGCGCACCTCCAAGGGCCGCATCCTGGTCACCAAGGGCGACGAGCTCGTCGAGGCGGCGGCGGTGGTCCGCGCCATCCGCGAGCAGGAGCTGGATCGGCTCACGCTGCTCGAGGCGCCGCTCGATGTCCTGGCGCAGCAGATCGTGGCCTGCGTGGCCGTCGAGCCGTGGCGCGTCGAGGACCTGCACGCCCTCGTGTGCCGGGCGACGCCCTATGCCTCCCTCGAGCCCGAGGACTTCCTGGCGGTGGTGCGGTCGCTGGCCGAGCCGCTTCCGGCCGAGGTGAAGGGCATGGCGCCGCGGATCCTCTGGGACCGGATCAACGGCCGACTCCACCCGCGGCGCGGCAGCCGGCTCCTGGCGCTGACCTCCGGCGGCACCATCCCGGACGCGGGGCTCTTCGACGTCTACCTGGCCGATACCGACGTCAAGCTCGGCACCCTCGACGAGGAGTTCGT
>JACOVB010000337.1 GCA_016177555.1 Candidatus Rokuibacteriota bacterium | reverse complement strand
GCGGCGAACTCCGTCAGCTGAAGGAACAGCTCGCAGCCGAGAGAAATCTCCGGCGCCGGTACGAAGATCTCGTGACCCGGGGGCGAAAGTAGCGGACGGCCGGACAGAAACGGCTTGCCGGCGCGACCCCTGCGTTCGAGCACGAAGAAGGCGCTCAGAGACTGTGAGGGAATCGCCCGCGAGCGGCGAGGGAGCGTAGGCTGACCACGGCGTCGCGCGGGTTCATCGGTGAATGGGCCGTCGTCAACGGGGGAGCCCCGGCCCGCCGCGGCCTGACTCGTCCAGTCCCCGCCCGGTCAGGGCGTGGCCGCTCATCCGGCCGCCCCCGCCGCCCGCCGGAGCCCCACCGCGCGCATCAGGTTGTGCGCCAGCGCGAACCACAGCAACACCGCCTGGACCTTCCGGAGGCCCCGCACCAGCAAGAAGCACGCGCTCGCCGATCCCGGGCCGTCCGACGGGCTGACCGAGGCGGTGACCGCCGTCGTCAGCGGCACCTCGGTGATCAGCGGCCTGGGCAAGGCCGTCGTCATGAAGACCGGTCCGGCGACTGAGTTCGGGCGCGTGGCGGCGGGCCTCGTCGGCCGCCACGCGCCCGAGACCGAGTGCGAGCGCGGGGCGCGGCGCTTCGGCTTCCTTATTCTGGAGATCGTCATCTTCCTCTGCCGCCGCTCTTCTTCGCCTTCCTCCACGCCATGGTCGCCGGCTACCTGGGGCTCGTCGAGGTCGTCAAGCGCTGGTTCTACCGCCGCGACGCGATGTGAATGGCGCCGGGGCGAGGCGGTCTGATGCGGCCTCCCGGTCGGCCAGGAGGGTGTCTGGCCCGTCGTCGTCCGGACGGGCCGGCACGGCTCGGCTGGACTTGATCGGGTGCGCGTGGTAGAAAAATTCACCCCCCATGCTCTCGATTGCCGACACCGTCACGGAGGTGGTCCACTGGGTGTTTCCCGAGCACGCGGGCGCCCCGGGACAGATCCACGGCGGGCGGACGATGCAGTGGATCGCCACCGTGGGGACCATATCCATTCACGAGGGAAGGTGAGGGCATCATGTCCGGGCATTCACGCTGGTCGCAGATCAAGCGGAAGAAGGGCAAGACGGACGTGCAGCGGGGGAAGCTCTTCTCCAAGATCCTCCGCGAGATCACGGTGGCGGCGCGCAACGGCGGCGGCGATCCCAAGGGCAACGTGCGCCTGAAGGCCGCCATGGAGGCGGCGCGGGCCGCGAACATGCCCGCCGACAACATCAAGCGCGCGATCCAGAAGGGCACCGGCGAGCTGCCGGGGGAATCCTACGAGGAGATCACCTACGAGGGCTACGGGCCCGGCGGGGTGGCCATCCTCCTGCAGGTGCTGACGGACAACAAGAACCGCACCGGCCCCGAGCTCCGGCGCGCCTTCGAGAAGAACGGCGGGCGCATGGGCACGGCGGGGTGCGTGGCGTGGATGTTCGACCGCCGCGGCGTGATCCAGGTGGACGCCGAGCGGGTGACGGAGGACGACCTGCTGGAGAAGGCGCTGGACGCGGGCGCCATGGACGTCAAGCGGGTGGAAAAAGCTTTCGAGATCACCACGGCCCCTGATGAAATGGAACCGGTGCGGGAGGCGCTGGAGCGCCAGGGCATCCCTGTGCTGGAGGCCGCCGTGGCCATGCTGCCCCAGTCCACGGTCCGCGTGGAGGGCAAGGAGGCCTCGGTGGTGCTGCGGCTGATCGAGGCGCTCGAGGAGCAGGACGACGTCCAGGCTGCCTACTCGAACTACGATATCCCCGACGAGGTCCTCGACGCCATCTCCGCCGCCTAGCAGGATGCGGAAAAACTCCGCAGGCCGCTCAAAAACGTCCAGATGCGAGGCGGCGAGGGAGGCGACGAGCGAGGCGGACTCGATGTACGTTGAGCGAGGAGCGACCAGCGCCGTACCTCCGGAGATGGGCGTTTTTCAGCGGCCTGCTAGGGCGCTGCGCGTGATGGGGGTGGACCCCGGGCTCGTGGACACCGGTTTCGGCGTCCTCGAGGCGGGGCCCGGCGCCGTCACGGTCGTGGACGCGGGCGTCATCAGCACCTCCGCCAGCCAGTCCCTGGAGGCGCGGCTCAACGCCATCTACCGCGCCATCCACCGCCTCATCCAGGCCCGCGAGCCGGGCCTCCTCGTCGTGGAAGACCTCTACACGGAGTACAAGTTCCCGCGGACGGCGATCCTCATGGGCCATGCCCGCGGCGTGATCTACCTCGCCGCCCGTCAGCTCGGCGTGGCGGTGCTGGCGCTCGCGCCCGCCGAGGTCAAGCGCGCCATCGCCGGCAACGGGGCCGCCGGGAAGGCGCAGATGCAGCGGAGCGTCCAGACTCTCCTGGGGCTTGCCGAGCCGCCGCGTCCGTCGCATGTGGCCGATGCCCTCGGGCTGGCTGTCACCGGCATGGGGCGGGTCACGGGACGGATCCCGACGGGCCGGGGCCGGCGGCCCGCGGCGCGGGGGGCCTCATGATCGCCTCGCTCCGGGGCAGGCTGCGCGCGCGGCTCGAGGACCGGGTGATTCTCGAGGCGGCCGGCGTCGGCTACGAGGTGTTCCTGCCGCCCGTGACCCAGCGCGCGCTGGCCGGCGCGTCGGCGGCAGGGGGCGACGGCGCCGACGAGATCTCGCTGGCGATCCACTACCACGCGACGCAGAACCAGCCGCGCCCCGTGCTCATCGGATTCACCTCCGAGCTCGACAAGGAGTTCTTCGAGAAGCTCATCACGGTGAAGGACGTGGGCCCCATGGTGGCGGCCCGCTCGCTGGCGGCCCCGGTGGGCGAGATCGCCGCCGCCATCGCCCGCCAGGACGAGGGGTATCTCCGCCGGCTGCCCGGCATCGGGCCCCAGAAGGCGAAGAACATCGTGGCCCAGCTCCAGAGCAAGGTGGCGAAGTTCGCGCTGCTCGCGGCCGAGGAGTCCGCCGGGGAGGCGCGGCCGGCGCGGCCTGCGGCGCCTCTGGATGAAGACGGGCTGCGCGGCCTGGTCTTCGAGGTGCTGGTGAAGCAGCTCCAGCACCGGCCCAGCGAGGCGGCCGAGCTGATCAGCCGGGCGCTCAGCCGCCGGCCCGACGTCACGACGCCCGAGGAGCTGTTCGACGAGATCTATCGCGGGAGCGGAGGCCGGACGTGAGCGACGAGGCGCACGTCATGAGCCGGGTGGCGCTGCCCGAGGAGGCGCAGATCGAGCGCCAGCTCCGCCCGCAGCGCCTGGACGAGTACGTGGGCCAGCGCGCGACGGTCGAGAGCCTGCGGATCTCGGTGGAGGCGGCCCGCCAGCGGGGCGAGCCTCTCGACCACGTGCTCCTCTCGGGGCCCCCCGGCCTCGGCAAGACCACGCTCGCCACCATCATGGCCAACGAGATGGGCGCCCAGATGGTCACCACCGCCGGTCCCTCCCTCGAGCGGGGCGGGGACCTCATGGGCATCCTCACCAACCTGGGCGACCGCGACGTGCTCTTCATCGACGAGGTCCACCGGCTCCCGCGCATCGTGGAGGAGCTGCTGTACCCGGCCATGGAGGACTTCGCGCTCAACTTCGTGATGGACAAGGGGCTCAACGCCAAGAGCATGCGCATCCCGCTGCGCCCCTTCACGCTGGTGGCCGCCACCACGCGGCCGGGGATGCTCTCCTCCCCGCTCCGGGAGCGTTTCGGGATCTTCCACCACCTGGATTTCTACGACGTGGAGGACCTGACGTCGATCATCCTCCGGTCGGCCTCCATCATCGGAGCCTCCATCGATCAGGGCGGGGCCGGCGCCGTCGCCCGCCGCTCCCGCGGGACGCCACGCATCGCCAACCGCCTCCTGCGCCGCGTCCGCGACTACGCCCAGGTGAAGGGGGACGGGGCGGTGACGGCCGAGGTCGCGCGGGACGCGCTGGACCGCGAGGGGGTGGACCAGGAGGGGCTCGACCGGCTGGATCGCCGCTTCCTCGGCGCGATCATCGAGCAGTACGGGGGCGGCCCGGTCGGCCTCGAGGCCATCGCGGCCACCATCAACGACGAGGCGGAGACGCTGGCGGAGGTGGTGGAGCCGTTCCTCCTGAAGATCGGCTTCGTCGTGCGCAGCCCGAACGGGCGGAAGGTCACGGCGGCGGCCTACGCCCATCTGGGCCACGCCCTCCCCGCCTCCTCCACGGGCCAGCGCGAGCTTCCGCTGTGACGGACCTCGGGAAAATCCTCGTGGGTTTCGGGGTCGTCATGATAGTCCTGGGAGGAATCCTGCTCCTGGCGGGAAATCTCTCAGGGAAGGTGCCATGGATCGGACGGCTGCCCGGGGACATCTACATCGAGCGCGGCACCTGGCGCTTCTACTTCCCGCTGGCGACCTCCGTCATCATCTCCATCGTCCTCACGCTGCTCTTGTCGCTCTTCGGCCGCCGTTAGCCCGCCGCCGACACGTCCGGCTGCTCGTCGCTCTCGCCCTCGGCGTGCTCGTGTGTCTGGGGGCGCGCCCGGCGCTCGCCGGAGGCGATATCCGCGTGGCGCTGGTCGACGGGGTCCGGACGGTGGATCTGGGCGGCGGCCCGCTCGCCATTCAGGACGCGGGGGGCCGGCCGCTCACCGCGGAGCGGCCCACGTGGATCCGGCTGGTTCCCGTCAACGGAAGCGTCGAGGTGCGCGGCCTGCGCGCCACTGGCGTCCGCGCCAGCGCCGTCCGCGTGGTGGGCGCCAACGGCGGGGCCATGCGGTGGAATGGCCGCAACTACCCCGGCACCCTGGACATCCTCCGCGCGGGCGACGGACTCCTGGTGATCAACGAGCTGCCGTTCGAGGACTACCTCATGGGTTCGGTCAAGGCGGAGGCCGGGGAGCGCATGCCGCCCGAGATGCTCAAGGCCCAGGCCGTCGTGGCGCGGACCTACGCCGCCTTCCACCGCCGGCTGAACGCCGGCAAGCCCTACCAGATCGTCGCGGCCACCGCCCACCAGCAGTACGCGGGCCAGGTCGGCCCCGACTCGCCGATCTGGGCGGCGGTGAGGGAGACGGAGGGGCAGGTGCTCCTCTGGGAAGGCGACCTCTTCCCGGCCTTCTACCACACCGACAGCGGCGGCCACACGGAAGACCCGCGCGCGGTGTTCGCGGCCTCGAACATGCCGGCGCTCCGGCCGGTGCGCATCGAGTTTCCCTCGGAGTCGCCACATCACCTGTGGGCGCTGGACCTGCCGCTCGCCGACCTCAGCGCGCTGCTCCGCAAGGGCGGCGTCTCGGTGGGGCGCATCGTGGCCCTCGAGGTACTCGAGCGAAGCGTGTCGCTGCGCGCGGCCCGGATCGCCGTCCGCGGCACGAGCGGCACGACCGTGCTCCGCGGCAACGACTTCCGCCGGCTCGTGGGCTACGACACGCTCAAGAGCACGCTGTTCGCCGTGGCCGTGGATGGGGCCCACGCCCGCTTCTCGGGCCGCGGCTATGGCCACGGGGTCGGCATGGACCAGGCGGCCGCCAGGACCATGGCCCAGCTCGGCTACTCGGCCCGCCAGATCCTCGAGTACTACTACCCGGGCGCGGTCTTCTCCACCCTCCCATAGGGCCTCGCCGCCCGTGACCATCTCCTGGGCGGATTTCGAGAAGGTGGACATGCGCGTGGGCGTCGTGGTGGACGCCCAGGAGTTCCCCGAGGCCCGGCGCCCCGCCTTCAAGCTCTGGGTGGATCTGGGCCCGCTGGGCGTCAAGCGCTCGAGCGCCCAGATCACCCACCGCTACGCGCCTCAGGAGCTCCGCGGCCGGCGCGTTGTCGCCGTGGTGAACTTCCCGCCCAAGCAGATCGGCCCCTTCGTCTCGGAGGTGCTGGTGCTCGGCGCCCACGACGAGGCGGGCGAGGTCATCCTGCTCCGCCCCGACTTCGAGGTCCCTCCCGGGTCACGCATCGGCTGAGCGGCTCCGCCGGGCCGCCGTTGACCCACACGCGGCCCTGGCCTGGTGAAGGCCGCGCATCTGAGCGACTTGCGGGCGGCGCTCGACGAGGCGTATCAGGGCGCGGGCCAGACCCCTGGCGCGCACACCGATCCGACCATCGTCGGCGCCACGACGGGGATCAAGGCCGCGCACGTGAGCGAGCTCCGCAACAACGTGAGGGCGCTGGAATAGATGCGCCGCTGGCCGGCAGTCCTGCTCCTGGCCGCGGGTGTCCTCTTCCCCGGCTGTGGGACCGTCATGGCGTCGGAGACGATGATCACCTTCTTCTACGTGCTCAACACGAGTGGCCGTGACGTCAGGGTGCGTGTGAGCGCGGACGGGCGGGAGCTCTTCGTCGTCGCGCTGGCAGCGTCACGCCGACCGCGGGCGGGAGCCGAGGAGGCGCCGCCTCGAGGGGCGCACCCCGCGCGAGAGCTGAAGGTGCCCCTCAGCCGGGACGCGAGGCGGCTCGTGCTGGAAGAGACAGGCTCGGCCGCGCGCACGACGTTCGAGATCCCGCGCGAGCCCCGCAGCGAGGCGGGATTCCGGATCCCCGTCGGCCCGCGGGGGATCTCCGTGGACCGCGACTCCATGCCCATCCGGTGAGGGCGGACAGGGCCAGATGCGCCGGCCCGGGTGCGCACGCGGCCGCCGCCGGGCTCCGTGTCGGCGCAGACCGCGCTGCCAGGCGACCGCGTGACTACGGAAAGACCATGGCGCGGATGGCGGCGGCGATGTCGGCCGGGCCCGGCAGCACGGCGTCCTCCAGCGGGGGCGGGAAGGGGACGGGGACGCCCGGGTTGCCGAGGCGGCGCGGGGCCGTCCTGAGCGCGCCGAAGGCCCGCTCCGTCACCAGCGCGATGACCTCGCTCTGGATGCTGCACGTGAGATAGGCCTCGTCCACGACCAGCAGGCGGCCGGTCTTCCGCACCGAGGCGATGATGGTCTCGCTGTCCAGCGGGACCAGCGTGCGGGGGTCGATGACCTCGGGGGAGACGCCCTCCGCCGCCAGCGCTTCCGCCGCGGCCAGCGCGTGGTGCAGCGCGCAGAGCGTCGCCACCACCGTGATGTCGGTGCCGACCCGCCGCACCGCGGCCTGCCCGAAGGGGACCAGGTAGTCGGGATCCTTGAACCCGGGCGGCGCCGGCCAGCGGGTGCGGTAGAGTGCCTTGTGCTCGAAGAAGAGCACCGGGTTGTCGTCGCGGATGGCCGATTTCATCAGGCCCTTGGCGTCCGCGGCCGTTGCCGGCAGCGCCACCTTGATCCCCGGGACGTGAGCGAACCACGAGTAGAGCGTCTGCGAATGCTGTGACCCCGCGCCCTGGCCGCCGCCGCAGGGGAGCCGGATGACGAGCGGGACCTTGACCTGGCCGCCGGTGAGGTAGTGCAGCATCGCGGCCTGGTGGGTGAGCTGGTCGATGGCGACGGAGAGGAAGTCGCCGAACTGGAACTCCACGATCGGGCGCATCCCGCCCATGGCCGCCCCCACCGCCGCCCCCACGACGGCCACCTCCGAGCAGGGCGTGTCGCGGACCCGCTCCGTGCCGAACTCCGCGGCGAGGCCGCTCGTGACGCCGAAGGGCGGGGCACCCGCGATGTCCTCCCCCATCTGGAACACCGAGGGGTCGCGCCGCATCTCCTCGCGCATGGCCTCGTTGATGGCGCCCCTGAAGCTCGGCCAGTCGCGCTCGGCGGGGGGGGCCGGGCCCCCGGGCCTGAACAGCCGCCGATCGAACACGCGTCCCTCCGCTGTCATGCCCACAGGTCCTCGAAGGCCTCGTGGGGCTCGGGGAATGGGCTCTGGCGGGCGTACTCCACCGCCGCGGCCACCTCCTCGTCCACCCGGGCCTCCATATCCGCGTAGGCGTCATCGCTGAGGAGCCCCCCGGCGGAGAGGCTCGCGCGGTAGCGCGCGACGGGGTCCTGGGCGCGGGCGGCGTCCAGCTCCGCCTGGGAGCGGTAGTGCTGCGGGTCGTGAGCAAGGTGGCCGCCAAGACGGATCGTCCTCGCCTCGACGAGCGTGGGGCCCCCGCCCGCCCGCGCCTGGGCGACGGCTCCACTGACGGCCTCGAGCACGGCGAGCGGGTCGTTGCCGTCGATGACGACGCCCGGCAGGCCATACCCGGCCGCCCGAGCGGCGATCGACTCGGCCTTCACGGCGACCGCCACGGGCTGCGAGATGCAGTAGCCGTTGTTCTCGCAGAGGAGGATGAGCGGCAGCGCCCACATGGCGGCCAGATTGGCGGTCTCGTGCACGGCGCCCTCGTTGGCCGCTCCGTCGCCGAAGAAGGCCAGGCTCACGCGATCCGTTCCCTTCATCTTCTGCGCCAGCGCCATGCCCCCCGCCACGGGCACCTGGGCCGCCACGATGCCTCCCATCCCCACGACGCCGCGCGTGACGTCGGTCACATGGTACGACTTGCCCTTGTTGTAGCCGGTGCGCCGGCAATACAGGTCCGCCATGATGCGCTTCGGATCGAGCCCCCGCGCCACCTGGGGGGCCTGGCCGCGATGGGTGGTGAACACGTAGTCCCCCGGCCCGAGCGCCGCGCAGGCGCCGGCAGCCACGGCCTCCTGGCCGGTGGAGAGCGACGGCGGGATGCCGCCGATCTCCTCCTGGAAGTAGGCCTCCGCCCACGCCGTCTCCAGGCGGCGGATCAGGAGCATCGTCCGCAGCAGGTCACGCTTTCGCTCAGGGTTCAACCCGACGCACCTCCGAGGGCTCGCCAGTGGAGCCCTTGTCGAGCCCGGCGGCCTTGAGGAGCGGGCTGCCGGCGCCGCTGCCGAAGATGGCGGGACCGCGCGCCAGCATCCCGCCGTCGACCACGATCGTCTCGCCCGTGATGAAGCCCGCGTCCGGGGAGGCCAGGAAGAGCGCGACGCCCGCGACATCCTCGCCCCGGCCGGCGTCCGGCCAGGGCTGCTTCGCGAGGATCGCCTGCTCGGCGGCGGCCACGCTCCCCTTGTGGAAGAGATCAGTCATCAGCGGGCCCGGAGCGATGGCGTTGACCCGGATCCGGTGCGGAGCCAGCTCGACGGCCACGGTACGCGTCAGGCTGATGATCGCCGCCTTCGCCGCCGAGTAGCCGTGGGCTCCGCCGCCGCCCGCGAGGCCCGCGATCGACGAGGTCGAGATGATCGAACCGCCCTGGCCCTGGGCCTTCATGGCGGTTGCGCCGTGCTTCATGCCGAGGAACACGCCCCGGAGCAGCACGGCCATCGTGTAGTCCCACTCCTCGACTCGTGTCTCGTCGATGGGGCCGAAGGCGCCGCCGATCCCGGCGTTGTTGAAGACGCAGTCCAGCCGCCCGAAGGCGTCCAGCGCGCATCGGATCATCGCCTCGACGGCTCGCTCCTCGGCGACGTCGGTCCTGGCGAATCGGATGGCGTCTCGATGTCCCCGCTCCGCGGCGACGTGCAGCACCGCCTCGCCATTGGGCTCGTTCAGGTCCGCGATCACCACGCGCGCGCCTTCGTCGAGGAACCGGAGCGCCGTGTCGCGGCCGATGCCGTTGGCCCCGCCGGTGATCACCGCGACCTGGCCTGCCAGCCTGCCCATCCGTTCACCCCCGAGACGGTATCTTGGCGTAAGTCTCGCGGAAATGCCAAGCCAAAGCTCGCGCCGGTACTGGGTCAATTCGCGTCGCCATACTTCGTTACTCGGTCGCCCGCGACGCTCAACGTACAGAGAGTACGCCTCGCGTCGCTGGCTCCCTCGTGCCTCGTCTGGCTCGCAACTTG
>JACOVB010000297.1 GCA_016177555.1 Candidatus Rokuibacteriota bacterium | reverse complement strand
CGTGGGTGCCGCACGTTGTCCTCGCGGAAGCCGTCTGGGTCCTGAGTGCTGTCTACCAGCTCGGTCCGACCGGGATCGCAACCGCCGTCGAGATGCTCCTCAACCACAAGGACCTGACCCTTCAAGACGCGGATGCGGTTGCCGCTGCCCTCGAGCATTACCGCAAGAGGCCCGCGCTGGGCTTTTCCGACTGCCTCGTGCTCGAGGAAGCTCGAAAGGCGGGTCACCTGCCACTCGGCACATTCGACCGCGAGCTCGGCAAACTCGACGGGGCGCAGAGACTTTGACCGCCTCGCCGCGTGATTGGGAGAACACGAGCCCACACTCGCTGGACTGGGCGGCGGGCCCTCAGGGCTCGATGCGCTCGAGGATCTGCGTGAGCGCATCCGGCGCCGACAGCATCGCGTTGTGGGCGCATGCCATGTCCACCGGCGCGACACCGAGGCGCGCCGCATAGCCCGCCGCCCGATCGGGCGGCACCGCCGCGTCGGCCCGGCAGCGCATAGGGGGTTGACTGATTGCCTCGCCGCCTCTAGCGTAGGGGCACGATAGCACACGCCACCGGCGTGACCGTCCCTCAACCAGCAGGAACAGACAGAACAAGGAGCCCCGCATGGCCACGATCGAGCGCTACTGCGCCAAGGACGTCTTCGACCCGCCCACCTACTCGCAGGCCGTGAAGGTCACGGGGGCCCAGACCATTCTCTTCCTCTCGGGCCAGGTGGCCTATGACGCCCAGGGCCACCCCGCCCACCGGGGCGACTTCGCCGCCCAGGCGCGGGTGGTGTTCCAGGCGATCCGCTCCCAGGTCGAGGCGGGGGGCGGCACCCTGGCGAGCGTCGTCAAGCTCAATACCTACCTCACGGACATGCGCCACCGCGCCGAGCTTCAGCCGGTGCGCGAGGAGTTCTTCGGCAAGAAGACGCCCGCCTCCACGCTCGTGGCGGTGGCCGCGCTGGCCCAGCCGGACTGGCTGATCGAGGTCGAGGCCATCGCGGTGGTGTGAGGGGCTGCGGTGACCGTGGCGATCAACCCGTTCATCTTCCGCGCCTACGATGTGCGCGGCAAGGTCGACATCGACATCACGCCCGAGGTCTTCGAGCTGGTGGGGCGCGCCTACGGCACGCTGATCCGCCGCAAGGGCGGGCGCATCGTCGCCCTCGGCATGGACAACCGGCTCTCCTCCCTCGCCCTCAAGGAGGGTTTCGCGCGGGGCTGCCTCTCGACGGGCCTGGATGTGGTGGACATCGGCGTCAACCACACCCCCCTCCTCTACTTCGCCACCGCCCACTGGGGCCTCGACGGCGGCGCCACTGTCACCGGCAGCCACAATCCGATCTCTGACAACGGCGTCAAGATGGTCCACCCCGGGGCGGCGCCCCTCACCGAAGACGAGATCCAGGGGCTGCTGGCCGCCATCCGGAAAGAGGACTTCGAGCTGGGCGCGGGCCGGCGGACCGCTCGCGATCCCAGGGAGGAGTACTTCGGCGCCATCACCGCCCACGTGAGGCTCGCGCGCCCGCTGCGCGTGGCAGTGGACGCGGGCAACGGCATCGCGGGGAGCTTCGCCCCTGAGTTGCTGCGGCGGCTCGGCTGCGAGGTGATCGAGCTCTACTGCGAGTCCGACGGGAGCTTCCCGAATCACCTGCCCGATCCCGAGATGGAAGAGAACACGCGGGACCTCGTCGCGCGGGTCCTCGAGATGAGGGCGGACGTGGGCATCGCCTACGACGGCGACGCCGATCGCATGGGCGTGGTGGACGAGCGCGGCCGCCGCCACGAGGCCGATCTGATCCTGGCGCTCCTGGCCCGGGATCTCCTGACGCGGCACCCCGGGGCCGAGATCGTCTTCGACGTCAAGTCCTCCCAGGTGCTCGTGGACGACATCCGGACGCACGGCGGCCGGCCCGTGATGTGGAAGACCGGCCACTCCCATATCAAGCGGAAGATGCGCGAGGACAAGATCCTGCTCGGGGGCGAGGTCTCGGGGCACATGTTCTTCGGCGAGAACTGGTATGGGGTGGACGACGGCATCCTCGCCTCCTGCAAGTTCCTCGAGGTGGTCTCGCGGAGCTCCGAGGCCGTCTCCTCCCACTTCGACACGCTGCCGCATCTGTTCGCCACGCCCGAGCTCAAGGCGCCCTGCCCCGATGACACGAAGTTCGAGGTGGTGGCCGACTTGGCGCGGGAGTTCACGGGGCGCCACGAGACCATCGACATCGACGGGGTCCGGATCCTTTTCCCCGAAGGCTGGGGGCTCGTGCGGGCGTCCAACACGAACCCGTACCTCACCCTCCGGTTCGAGGCGAAGACCGAGCCGGGCCTCCGCGAGATGATGGAGACCGTCTATGACGCGCTTCGCCGCCATCCCTCCGTGGGCCTCCCGGCCTGAGCGCAACCGCGATGCGGCTGCATCCCTTCCGGGCGCTGCGCCCCACTGCGGAGCTGGCGCCGCGCGTGGCGGCACCGGCCTACGATGTGGTCAGCCGCGAGGAGGCGACCCGGCTCGCCGCCGGCAATCCGCTGTCCTTCCTGCACGTCAGCCGGTCGGAGATCGACCTGCCGGTGGACGTGGATCCCCACGACGGGCGCGTCTACGCGAAGGCGCGAGAGAATCTCGACCGCCTGGTCGCCGGCGGCGTGCTCCTGCGTGAGCCGTCCGCGTCCCTCTATCTCTACCGTCAGGTGATGCAGGGGCAGGCCCAGGTGGGCGTGGTCGGCTGCGTGCACGTGGAGGACTACGGGCAGGACATCATCCGCAAGCACGAGCGGACCCGGCCCGACAAGGAGGATGACCGCACCCGCCACGTACTCGCGCTCGATGCCAACGCCGAGCCGGTCCTCCTGGCCTACCGGGGGCGCTCCGCCCTGGCCCGGATGGGGGAGGCGGGGATGCAGGGGCCGCCGCTCTATGACTTCGTCGCGCTCGGCGGGGTGCGCCACACCGTGTGGCGGCTCGCCGATCCCGAGGCCTGGGTGGGGGCCGTCGGTGACATCGCTCGCGCCTATGTCGCCGACGGGCACCATCGCTCGGCCAGCGCCTGGCGGGCCGGGCGCGAGCGCCGAGCGGCGAACCCGCATCACCGGGGCGACGAGGAATACAACTGGTTCCTGGCGGTGCTCTTCCCGGCCGAGCAGCTCCGCATCCTGCCCTATAACCGTGTGGTGCGGGACCTCGAGGGGCAGACGGCGGGGCACGTGCTGGTGCGACTCGGCAGGCTCGGGCGCCTGTCACCGACGAACGAGCCGACGCCGCCTCGCCCGGGGACCTTCGGCATCTATCTCGCCGGGCGCTGGCACCTTCTCGAGATCGCGGAGGCGACGATAGACCCGAAGGACCCCATCGGCGGCCTCGATGCCTCCCTCGTCCACGACCGCATCCTCGGTCCGGTGCTCGGCATCGGCGACCCGCGCACCGATCACCGGGTGGACTT
>JACOVB010000296.1 GCA_016177555.1 Candidatus Rokuibacteriota bacterium | reverse complement strand
TTCTCGAGAAGTCAGGGGCAGGGCAGTTCTTCTTCGACCTCGCCAAGAGCGTGGCCGGCCGGTTCACAGGCGGACCCGCGAAGATGTCCTGCATCTCCAGCGCGCTCTTCGGCACCGTCTCCGGCAGTGCCGTCGCCAATGTCATCGTCGACGGCTGGCTCACCATCCCCCTCATGAAGCGGCTCGGCTTCCAGGCCCCCATGGCAGCCGCGATCGAGGCCGTGGCCTCCACCGGCGGCATGCTCATGCCCCCCGTCATGGGCGCCGCGGCCTTCATCCTGGCCGACATCGTCGGGCTGCCGTACTTCACCGTGGCGCTCGCCGCTGCCATCCCCGCCATCCTCTATTACGTGGCGCTCTTCATGGCCGTGCACGCCCACGCCGATCAGCGCGGGTTCCGTGGCCTGCCGCCGGAACAGATCCCGCGGCTCCGGACGGTGATGCTCGAGCGCGGGTACCTCGTCCTCCCGCTGGTCGTCATCATCCAGCAGGTCGTCACCGGCTACTCTGCCGTCCGGGCGGTGCTGCTGGGCATGGCCTGCGTCGTCGTCCTGAGCTTCCTGCGCCGCGAGACCGCCCTGACACCGCGCCGGCTGTGGGAGGCGCTCGATCAGGCGGCGCGCGCCACCGCCGGGCTCTCCATGGCCTGCGCCTGCGCGGGCGTCATCATCGCCATGGTGATGTACACCGCGCTCGGGCTGAAGGCGGGCACGGCGTTCATCGGGCTGTCGGGCGGATACCTGTTCGTCGCGCTGGTGCTGGTGATGGTCCTCTGCCTCATCCTCGGCATGGGGCTGCCGGCGACGGCGGCCTACATCACCACCGCGGTGCTCGCGATCCCCGCGCTCACCAAGCTCGGCGTCAACCCGCTCGCGGCGCACCTGTTCGTCTTCTACTTCGCGAACATCTCGGCGATCACGCCGCCGGTCATGCTGGCCTCCTACGCGGCCGCCGGCATAGGCGGCGCCAACCCCATGCGCACGGGCTACGCCGGCATGCGCATCGGCGCCGCCGGCTACCTGATCCCCTTCCTCTTCGTCTACAAGCCGGCGCTCCTCATCCTGGGCGTCGGTGTGGCCGACATCGCCCTCGCGATCCTGCTCGGCGTGCTCCAGGTCGCCGCGCTGGTGCTGGGCCTGCAGGGCTGGACGCCGCTCGGCAGGCCCGGCTGGGTCGAGCGCGGCCTTCTCGTGGCGAGCGCGGTCGCGATGCTGCACCCCGGGCTCGTCGTCAACCTCGTCGCCGTCGGCGCCATCGCCGGCGCCGTCGCGCTCACGGCGCGCGCCGGCATCCCGCGCTCGACGCTCGAGCGGGCGAGCTGATCCCTTTCAGCGGAGACTGATCGCATGGCACGTTACGCCCTCGGCTGCGACATCGGCGGGACCTTCACCGACTTCATTCTCGTGGATCTCGACACCGGCGAGACCTTCGTCGACAAGTGCCTCACCACGCCGGACGACCCGACGCGGGCGGTCATGGAGGGCGTCGCGCGGCTCGCCGGGCGGCGACCCGGGCTCGTCGCCACCCTCGAGCGCGTGGTCCACGGCACCACGCTCATGATCAACGCCATCATCGAGCGCAAGGGCGCGGCGACCGCCCTCGTGACCACCGAGGGCTTCCGGGACATCGTCGAGATCGGGCGCGAGAAGCGCTATGACGTCTACGATATCTGGGCGCTGTTCCCCCGCCCGCTGGCCCCCCGCCGCTGGCGTCGGGAAGTCGCCGAGCGCGTCTACAGCGACGGGCGGGTCCTGCGCCCACTCGACGAGGAGGGCGCGCGGCGCGAGCTGCGGACCCTGGCGGCGGACGGCGTGGAATCCATCGCGGTGTCCCTCCTGCACGCGTACGCCAACCCCGTGCACGAGCAGGCCCTCGAGGCCCTGGCGCGCGAGGTGGCCCCGGGCCTCTTCGTCTCGCTCTCGTCCGACGTCCTGCCCGAGATCCGGGAGTACGAGCGCACGTGTACGACACTCGCCAACGCATACGTCAAGCCGATCGCCGCGCGGTACCTGGCCACGCTGATCGAGGAGCTCCGGCGGGCCGGATTCCGGCGGCGCCTGTACATCATGCTCTCGAGCGGCGGCGTCACGTCGGTGGACGCCGCGCAGCGTTACCCCGTGCGCGTGGTCGAGTCCGGCCCCGCCGGCGGCGCGACGGCCGGCGAGTTCCTCGCCCGCGGCCTCGGCGCCGCCGACCTGCTCGCCTTCGACATGGGCGGCACCACGGCCAAGTGCTGCGTCATCAGCGACGGCCAGGCGGGCAAGACCTCCGAGTGCGAGGTAGCGCGCATCCACCGCTTCAAGAAGGGCAGCGGGATCCCGCTGAAGATCCCCATGGTCGACCTCGTCGAGATCGGCGCCGGGGGCGGCAGCATCGCCCACGTGAGCAGCCTGGGGCTGCTGGAGGTGGGGCCGGAGAGCGCGGGAGCCGTGCCCGGCCCCGCCTGCTACGGCCGAGGTGGCGAGGCGGCGACGGTGACGGACGCCGACCTCGTGCTCGGCTACCTGAACCCCGACTTCTTCCTCGGCGGCGAGATACGCCTCGACCGCGACGCGGCCGCCCGCGCGATCGGCGCCGTGGCGCGCCCGCTCGACCTCGACCTGCTCGCCGCCGCCCGGGGCATCCACGAGGTCGTGACGGCGACCATGGCCGCCTCCACCAAGATCCACGTGGCCGAGAAGGGCCGCGACATGAAGACCCTCACGCTCCTCGCCTTCGGGGGCGCCGGCCCCGTCCACGCCTACGGGCTGGCGCGGAGCCTGAAGTTCCCCCGCATCGTGGTCCCGCGGGCGGCCGGCGTCATGGCGTCGCTCGGGTTCCTCGTGGCTCCCATCGCGTTCGACCTCGTCCGGACCTGCAAGACGACGGTGTCCCTGGCCAGCGCAGAGGCGCTCGGCTCGGCGTTCGAGGCGCTGGAGCGCGACGGGTTGGCGATCCTCGAGGCGCCGGCCGCGCTGGCGCGCTACACGCGCACCCTGGACATGCGCTACGTGGGCCAGGGCTACGAGGTGTCCGTGGCGGCGCCGTCCACGCTCGACCCTGCCTCGCTCCGCAAGGCCTTCAACGCCGTGTACCAGGCCCTCTACGGACGCACGTACGACGACGTCGAGATCGAGATCCTGAACCTCCGCGTCGTCGCCTCGCTGCCGCCCAGGCCCTTCACGTGGCGCGCGCCGGCCGCGACGGGCGGCGCCGCGGTGAAGGGGCGACGTGACGCGTGGTGCCTCGACACGGGGCGCATGGTGCCCCACACGGTCTACG
>JACOVB010000016.1 GCA_016177555.1 Candidatus Rokuibacteriota bacterium | reverse complement strand
CGTCGAGGCTCGTGAACGTGCCGCTCCCCTCCAGCGGATCGAGCGGGGTGGAGGAGAGGAGGGCGATGCGCAGGGGCTACCGCCCCTGGAATCTCGGCGGCCGCTTCTCGAGGAAGGCGCGGGTGCCCTCCCGGTAGTCCTCGCTCTCGAAGGTCTCCATGCCCATCTGGCGCAGCTGCTCGCGGTGGACATCCGTGAGCCCCTCGAAGATCGCGCACACCTGCGCCTTGGTGCCGCGCACCGACAGGGGGGCGTTGGCGGCCACCGTCTTCAGGTACTCGTACGTGTAGCCCTCCAGCTCGGCCGCCGGCAGCAGACGCTGGATGAAGCCGATGCGCAGCGCCTCCTCGGCGTCCACCGTGCGCGCCGAGTAGAGGATGTCCTTGGCATAGGCGGGCCCCACCAGGTCCACGAGCTGATGCACGGCGTCGAGGCCGTAGATGATGGACAGCTTCGCCGCCGGGATGCCGAAGCGCGAGCCCGCGGCGGCGAAGCGCACGTCGCAGGCCATGGCGATGGCCATGGCGCCCCCCATGCAGAAGCCGAAGATCATCGCCACGGTGGGCTTGGGGCAGAGCCGGATGCCGGTATAGGCGGCGTCGGTCTGCTTGCCGTAGGCCAGCGCGGTGGCGGTGTCCTTCCGGTTCTCCTCGAACTCGGAGATGTCGGCGCCGGAGGCGAAGGCCGCGTGCCCCGCCCCGCGGTAGACGATGGCGCGCACGCTGTCGTCCTTGGCGAGCCCCTCGGTCACCCGGGCGATCTCCGCCCACATGGCGAGGCTGATGGCGTTGCGCATCTTGGGCCGGTTGAACGTCACCGTGGCGATGCCGCCGTCATGCGTCACCAGGATGTCCTGGGTCATCGCTGTCCTCCGTCGTGCTGCTGGACGACGCCCGCCGCCAGCAGGGCGTCGATGGTCGGCCCATCGTAGCCGAGGCCCTCGAGGGTCTCGCGCGTGTGCTCGCCCGTCATCGGCGCCCCGTACTCCACGCGCGCCGGTGTGCGCGAGAGATGCACCGGCAGCGCCAGCACCTTGTGCGGCCCCCAGGTCGCGTTGGTCACCTCCTGCACGAGCCCGGCCAGCTTCACCTGGGGATCGGCGAAGACCTGGTCCACGGTGTAGATGGGGCCGCAGGCCACGCCTGCCCTGTTGAGCGCCTCCACCCACTGGGCGGCGGTGCGCGCGCCCAGCGCCTTCTCCAGGATCGCATCCATCGCGGCGCGGTTCTTCACCCGGGCCAGGGCTCCCACGAAGCGCGGGTCGTCCGCCAGCCCGGGCAGCCCCAGCGCCTCGCAGCAGCGCTTCCACATCTCGTCGTTGCCCACGGCGATGTTGAAGAAAGCGTCCTGCGCCCGGTAGACGCCCATGGGCGCGGTGAGCGGGTGGTGATTGCCCACGGGCGGCGGCACCTCGCCGGTGTTCACGTACTTGGCCGCCTGGAAGGAGAGGCTGCCGGCCAGCGCCTCGAGGAGCGAGGTCTCCACGCGTTGCCCGCGCCCCGACTGCTCCCGCTCCACTAGCGCCACGAGGATGCCCAGCGCGGCGAAGTACCCCGCCAGGAGGTCGCCGACGGGGATCCCGACGCGGAGCGGCGCCGTCTCCGCCGTGCCCGTGAGCCACATGAGTCCCGACATGCCCTGCACGATCTGGTCGTAGCCCGGCCGCTCCCGGTAGGGCCCCTCCTGGCCGAAGCCCGAGATGCTCGCGTAGACCAGCCGTGGATTGTCCCGCGACAGCGTCTCGTAATCGATGCCGAGCCGATGCTTCACGTCGGGACGGTAGTTCTCCACGACCACGTCCGCCCGGGCCGCGAGCCGCTTCAGGACGTCCACCCCCCGCGGATCTTGAAGATTCACGGCCACGCTCTTCTTGTTGCGGTGGAGATCGGCCGCGTCGAAGAACACGCGCTCGCGCCCCTCGCCGCCGGGCCGCTCCACGCGGAGGACCTGCGCGCCGAAGTCGGCCAGGATCTTGGTGCACGTGGGACCCGAGCGGACGGTGGTGAGATCCACCACGGCAAAGCGGGCGAGAGGTCGGGGAGTGTCGCTCACGGGAGCCTCAGTGTACCCGCGGCGAGGCGGCGTTTCAAGGACACCGGGCTGCGCGACGGGGAGAACGTGGTGGCGGCGGGAGGACTCGAACCTCCGACACGGGGCTTATGAGACCCCTGCTCTGCCACCTGAGCTACGCCGCCATGCCTGGTAGAGCAGGTACTTGGCCCAGGGAGT
>JACOVB010000284.1 GCA_016177555.1 Candidatus Rokuibacteriota bacterium | reverse complement strand
GGTGATGGCGGTGTAGCTTTCCTCGTCCCTGTCCTTGAGGAACGCGAGCGTGCGATCCGAGAAGACGATGCCCCAGCCGAACGTGTCCTCGGGGCCGTCGCGCTCGACGATGGTGATGCGGTGCCGCGGGTCCTGCTTCTTGAGCAGGATGGCGAGGTAGAGTCCTGCGGGGCCGCCGCCGAGAATCGTGACGTTCATTCCCGCGCCCGCACTAGTGCTCCTCCAACCAATTGGGCCTATGCCCCCGGGACGATGCAGCCGTGCGGGCCCAAATGACGAGCCAGACGAGGCCCGAGGGAGGCGCCGGCCGGAGGCGTACGTGGGTGTACGTCGAGGACCGGCGCCGACCGAGAACGAAGTATGGCGAAGTTAGTTGGGCCCGCACTAGTCGAGGATCGCCACGCCCTCGATCTCGAGAAGACAGCCCTGATCCTCGTCGTAGAGTCCCTTGACTTCCACCAGGGTCATGGCCCGATAGTGCTTGCCGAAGTACTCGCGGTAAACCGCGCCGATCTCCTTGCCGTGCGCCTGGTAGTCCGCCTTGTCGAGGACGAAGATATTGAGCTTCACGATGTCGTTCATCTGACCGGCCCGGCTCTGCAGCACCGCCCTCAGGTTCTCGCAGATCTGGCGGAACTGGGCGACGATGTTCCCCTTGCCGACGACCTTGCTGTCCTTGTCGAAGGCCACCTGGCCCGCGAGGTAGAGGATTTTCCCGCCCTGGACCTCCCAGGCGTGGGAGTAGCCGACGGCCTTCGCGAGGGTGGGCGGGTTCACGGCGGTCATGATCTTTGCCATGTCGAGTCTCCTTGACCTGGCGTGGGCACCCGGGCTTCGCCCGCCCACGCCCGCCGGAATCTCAGTTGCGGTTCTTCACTCGCGCTCTGCCAGTCCCGGTCAACCGGGTCGCCCGCCAGCATTCACCCGGCGTGGGCACCCGGGCTTCGCCCGCCCACGCCCGCCGGAATCTCAGTTGCGGTTCGTCACTCGCGCTCTGCCAGTCCCGGTCAACCGGTCTGAGTCACTGTCACCAGCCGGTCGCGGCCACGATTCTACTACGCCGGGCGGCCCCGGATGCGGCCGGGGCCCGGGCGCGCTGCGCTATACTACCCGCGCTCCATGCCACGCGCCTTCGAGAGGGCCACGCTCGCCGATGCCGTCGGACGTCTCCGTCCCGGCATGCGGGTCCTCATTCCCCCTGGCTGCGCCGATCCCACGGCGCTCCTCGGCGAGATCATGGCGCAGGCCGATCGCCTCGCCCCGCTCACGCTCATGGGCGGGCTCCGCGTGGACGACTACCCGTTCGCGGCGCCGGGTTACGCTGGCAAGCTCCGCTTCGTCACCTGGCAGATGTCGCCGAGGCTCGCCGCCGCCGAGGCGCGGGGGGATGTGGAGTTCGTCGGTATCCGCTACTTCGACACGGTGAGCCTGTTCGCGGCCGGCGGGGCATGGGCGCCGGACGCGGTGATCGTCCATGTGTCCCCGCCGGATCGCGCGGGGTACCTCTCGCTCGGTCTCTCGGTGAGCTACATGCTGCCGGCCGCTCGGCGGGCGCCACTCGTGATCGCCCAGGTCAACCCGCGCATGCCGCGCACGCTCGGCAACGCCTTCCTCCACCGCTCGCAGATCGACTGCTGGGCCGAGGCCGACCACCCGCTGCAGGAGTACCCGCCGACCCCGGTCGGCGAGGTGGAGCGGCGCATCGCCGCCCATGTGGCCGACCTCGTGCCCGACGGCGCCACGGTCCAGGTGGGCATCGGCTCCATCCCGCAGGCGGTCATGGAGGCGCTCGGGGGCAAGCGGGACCTCGGGGTCCACTCCCTCCTGGTAGACCACATGCTGCCGCTCCTCGAGGCTGGCGTCATCAACAACTCGCGCAAGCGCCTGCACCCGGGGCGGATGGACGTCGGCGAGATCATGGGCACCGCCCGGCTCTTCGCCTGGTGCCACGAGAACCGCGCGCTGAACATGGAGCCCTCCGACCTGGTCCACGACCCCGAGGTGGTGGGCATGCTGGGCGACTTCGTCTCCATCAACTCGGCGCTGGAGGTGGATCTCCTGGGCCAGGTCAATGCCGAGAGCGTGGAGGGCCGGCAGGTGGCCGGCATCGGTGGGCAGTTCGACTTCGTCCTGGGCGCCGCGCGAGCCGCGGGGGGGCGGTCCATCATCGCCCTGCCGTCCACGGGGAAGGGCGGGGGCGTGTCCCGGATCGTGCCCGGGCTGGGACGCCAGGGGCGCGTCACGACGCCGCGCTGCCTGGCCGACTGCGTGGTGACCGAGCACGGCGTGGCTCTGCTGCGGGGGAAGAGCGACGCCGAGCGGGCACGGGAGCTGATCCGCGTGGCCCAGCCGGCGTTCCGGGAGCAACTGGAGCGGGAGCGCGCTATTTCTTGAGGGCGTCGATCTGAGCGAAGATCTCCTCGTCGGTCGGGAAGCGGTAGGTCACCTGATTGTCGTAGACATTCTTCCCGTCGATCTCCACGGTGAAGATGCCGCCCGCGCCCTCGCTGAGGTCGGCGGTGATCCCGTACTTGTTCTTGATGGCGGCCTGCAAACTGGAGGCCTGGGGGAGGTAGTTTCACTCTCCGCAGTAGGTGATCCGGATCTCCATCCGACCCTCCTTGTGAGCTGGGTGTCTCGTACGATAGTACGGAGCGTTGCCATGGCTGTCAAATGACCGTCCCTGTCCTGATCGACACCGACCCCGGCATCGACGACGCGCTGGCGCTCCTCCTGGCCCTCGCGTCGCCTGAGGTCTCCGTCGAGGCCATCTCGACGGTGGCCGGCAATGTCCCCGTGGAGGTCGCCACGACCAATGCGCTGAGAATCCTGGAGGTGGCTCGCCCGCCGCACCGCCCCCGCGTCGCACGGGGGGCGGAGGCTCCGCTGACACGCCCCCTGGTCACCGCAAGCCATGTCCATGGTGAAGACGGGCTCGGGAATATCCAGGGGCTCCTCGGACCCGACCGGCGCC
>JACOVB010000276.1 GCA_016177555.1 Candidatus Rokuibacteriota bacterium | reverse complement strand
GCGTGAGCCGGGTGGACGACAACTTGGTGGTGACGCTCCTGGGCACGGGGGACCAGGCGACGGTGCCGTACTGGTTCAATGACTGGCATCCCGCGTACCAGGAGCTGGCCCGGGTGGAGTTCGCGGCCGACGGGACGGTGTGGGACGTGGCGGCGCTCAAGCAGCGCGTCCTCCAGGGCACTACGGGAGCCGACACGCTCATTGGCTACGAGAGCGCCGACACGCTCATCGGGCTCGGGGGGGCGGACAGCCTCTACGGGAACGGTGGCGATGACCGCCTCGACGGGGGCGCCGGGGCCGATGCCATGTGGGGCGGCACGGGCAATGACACGTACCTGGTGGATGACGTCAACGACCGTGTCACCGAGTCAGGCGGCCAGGGGACGGACACCGTGCTGTCCGGCGTCAGCTTCGCGCTGCCGGCGAACGTCGAGAACCTCACCCTCACGGGGACTGGGGCCATCAACGCCACCGGGAACGAGGCGGCCAACACCCTCAGAGGCAACGCGGCGGCCAATGTCCTCGACGGCGGGCCGGGCGCCGACATCATGACGGGCGGCGCCGGCAACGACACCTATGTCGTGGATGACGCCGGCGACCGCATCACCGAACTGTCGGGGCAGGGCATCGACACGGTCCTGAGCTCGATCGGCTACACGCTGGGCGCCAACCTGGAGAACCTCACGCTCACGGGGACCGCCGCCATCAATGCCGCGGGCAACACCCTGAAGAACACCCTCGTCGGCAATGGCGCCAGCAATGTGCTCAGCGGGGGCGCGGGCGCCGACACCATGGCGGGCGGCGCCGGCAACGACACCTACGTCGTGGACAATGCGGGCGACGTGGTGACGGAGGCCGCGGGCGAGGGCACCGACACCGTGCAGGCCTCGCTGAACTACACCCTCGGTGCCAGCGTCGAGAACCTCACGCTCACGGGCAGCAAGGCGATCAATGGTACGGGCAACGCGCTCGGCAACACGCTCACGGGCAACACTGCCGCCAACGTGCTGGCGGGAGGCGCTGGCAACGACGTGCTGAGCGGCGGGCGCGGCAACGACACCTATCGCTTCGACCGGGGCATGGGCGCAGACCGCATCGTCGAGAACGACGCGACCTCGGGCAACACGGACACGGCGCTCTTCGGCAGCGGCATCCGCCCGCTGGACGTGATCCTGACCAGGAGCGTGAACAGCCTCGTGGTCGCGCTCCAGGCCTCGACGGACGCGGTCACCGTGCAGGACTGGTATCGCGGCCGGGCCTACCAGGTCGAGGTCATCCAGGCCGGCGACGGCAGCCGGCTCCTCGCCGCCCAGGTGGACTCGCTCATCCAGGCCATGGCCGCCTTCAGCCAGAGCACGGGACTCAGCTGGAGCCAGGCCGCGGCGGAGCGTCCGGACGATGTGGCGGCCGTCCTCGCGGCCCATTGGCAGCCGGCGCAGGTTGGCTGAGCCGCAGGGCCTCGACACCGGGCTCGCGTGCCTGCTCGCGCTGGCCCGCTTTCTGGGTGTCGCCGCCGACAGCGAGGAGCTGCGCCACCGCTTCGGCCGGTCCGGCGAACCCCTCTCGCAGACGGCGCTGGTGCGGGCCGCCCGGCACCTGGGGCTCCGCTGCCGTCCGGTGCGGCGCCGCTGGCCGAGGCTGGCAGCGGCGCCGCTTCCCGCCATGGCGCTTTGCCAGGGCAGCCGCTGGGTGATCGTGGCGCGAGCCGACCGGGAGCAGGCGCTCGTCCAGGAGCCGGGCGCGCCCGCCGTGGCCGTCTGGCCGCGCGAGCGCTTCGAGGCCGGGTGGACGGGCACGCTCCTCCTCTGCGCCCGCCACCGCGCTCCCGGCGGTGCCGGCGATCGGCCGTTCGGATTCCGGTGGTTCCTCCCCTTCGTCGTCAAGTACCGGCGCCAGCTTGCCCAGGTGCTCGCGGCCTCGATGCTGCTCCAGGTGCTGGGGCTCATGACGCCGCTCTTCACCCAGGTCGTCATCGACAAGGTCCTGGTCCACCGGGGACTTGCGACGCTCGACGTGCTGGCCGCGGGGATGCTCGGGCTCCTGGCCTTCGAGGCGCTCCTCGGGGGCCTGCGCGCCTATCTCTTCTCCCACACGGCGGCGCGCATCGACGTGGAGCTGGGCGCCCGGCTCGTGCGCCATCTCCTCGCACTCCCGCTGGCGTACTTCGAGGCGCGCCGGGTCGGGGACTCGGTGGCGCGCGTGCGTGAGCTCGAGAGCCTGCGGCACTTCCTCACGGGCTCGCCGATCACGGCGCTGGTGGACGCCCTGTTCACGGGGATCTTCGTCGCCGTGCTCTTCCTCTACAGCGTTCCGCTGGCGCTGGTGGCGCTGGGCGCGCTGCCGGGCTACGCGCTCCTGTCTCTCGCCGTCACGCCACTCCTCCGCCAGCGCCTCGACGAGAAGTTCCGGCGGGGCGCCGATAGCCAGGCCTTTCTGGTCGAGTGCGTTCGCGGCGTGGAGACGGTGAAGGCCATGGCGGTGGAGCCGCAGATGGAGCGGCGCTGGGAGGAGCACCTGGCGGGCTACGCGCGCGCCGGCTTTCGCGCGGCGCAGACGGGGCAGGTGGCGGGGCAGGTGGCCTCGCTGCTGAGCAAGCTGACGGCGCTCGTCATCCTCTGGTGGGGCACGCGCCTGGTGATGGAGGGCGCCCTCACGGTGGGCGAGCTCATCGCCTTCAACATGCTGGCCGGGCGCGTGAGCGGACCCGTGCTGCGCCTGGTCCAGCTCTGGCAGGAGTTCCAGCAGGCCGCCATCTCCGTGGCGCGCCTTGGGGACGTGCTCGACACGCCCGGCGAGGTCCCGCGCGCCTCGGCCCGGAGCCGGCCGCCGGCCGTGGCCGGACGCATCGCCTTCGAGGAGGTCTCCTTCCGCTATCGCGCGGGCGGCCCCGACGTCCTGCGCGGTGTCTCGCTCTCGGCGGCCCCGGGGGAAGTGATCGGCATCGTCGGGCCGTCAGGCTCGGGCAAGAGCACCCTCGCCAAGCTCCTCCAGCGCCTGTATGTGCCCGTGTCGGGCCGCGTCCTGCTGGACGGGATGGATCTGGCGCAGCTGGATCCGGTGTGGCTCAGGCGCCGCGTCGCCGTGGTGCCCCAGGAGACGGTGCTCTTCAACGGCTCGGTGCGCGACAACATCGCGCTGGGCGATCCCGGCTTGCCGATGGAGCCGGTGATGGCGGCGGCGCGGCTGGCCGGCGCCCACGACTTCATCGTCGATCTTCCCGAGGGCTATGACACGGCGGTGGGGGATCACGGCTGCGCGCTCTCCGGCGGGCAGCGCCAGCGCATCGCCATCGCCCGCGCGCTGTGCGCCGATCCCTCCGTGCTCATCTTCGACGAGGCGACGAGCGCCCTCGATCACGAGGCCGAGCGCGTCATCCGGGGCCATCTGCCGCAGATCTGCCGGGGGCGCACCGTCCTCATCATCGCTCACCGCCTGACCATGGTGGAGCGCGTGGATCGCGTCCTGGTCATCGACGGCGGGCGCGTGGCGGAGGAGGGGACGCCGAGTGCGCTCGGCGGGGCGGGAGGATTCTTCGCGCGTCTCTGCGCCGATCAAGGCGCCGGGCGGCGTGTGGGCGCCCCGCCCCCGGTGAACGCGCCGTGAGCCGCGCCCGGCTGCGCGCGCGGCGGGAGGACCGCGAGTTCCTGCCGGCGCTTCTCGAGATCCAGGACTCACCGCCATCGCCGCTCGCTATGGCGCTCGGCCTGATCATCCTCGCGCTTGTCGCCGCGGTGGCGGCCTGGGCCACCCTCGGCTCGCTCGACGTGGTGGCCGTGGCGCCCGGCAGGGTCATCGCGGCCGGCCACTCCAAGCTGATCCAGCCGCTCGAGGCCGGCCTGATCCGGGCGATCCGCGTCGCAGACGGCGCCTCGGTGCGCAAGGGGCAGGTGCTCGTCGAGCTCGATCCCACGGTGAGTGGTGCCGACGAGACGCGGCTGGCCAGCGAGGAGGCAGCCGCCCGCGTCCACATCGCGCGCCTGCGCGCCCTCCTCGCGGGGCAGCCGTCCTTCGACGGGCCTCCGGGGGCCGAGGCCGGGCTCGTCGCGCTCCAGCGCCAGCTCCTGGCCGATCAGCGCCAGGAGCAGGAGCGCCGGCTCGAGGCGGCTGCGCT
>JACOVB010000015.1 GCA_016177555.1 Candidatus Rokuibacteriota bacterium | reverse complement strand
GCCGAGACGACGAACCACGCAGGTCAGGCGGTCCGTGGGTCGGGTGGGAGGTGGGTCTCGAGGTACTGGTGGGGCGTGAAGTCCACGAGCCCCAGGCTCTCGGGCTCGCGCCCCTCGAAGGCCTCGCGCGGCGCCAGCCCCACCAGCTCGCCGCGCCGGACCGCGATGCCACGTCGGGCCGCCTCATCCCGCACGGCGTCGAAGGCGCGCGCGACGGAGGTCCGCCGGTGGTCCAGGAGGTTCATGGAGACGGCCACGACGCCGCGGCGCGCCAGCAGCACGCCCATGGCCTGGACACCGGACAGCCCGCCCGAGGACTCGCGCACGACCCGCGCGATGGCGCGCGCCACTGCCGGATCGGAGGAGTCGAGCCAGACGTTGAAGGCGACGAGCGGCTCGCGGGCGCCCACGGCCGTCGCGCCCAGACGCTCATTGAAGCGCGCGGGACCCGCGTCAGGATGCCAGGCAGGATCGGCGAGCCTCCGCGGCAGCCCTTCGTACTCGCCCGCACGGATGGGCGGGAGCATCCGGCGCTCGGGTGACAGAGCCGCCGCCCCGTAGAAGTAGACCGGGAGATCGTGGGCGCGTCCGATGACGGCGCCCACCCGCCGCGCGATCGTCACGGCCTCCGCCATGGACATCGCCCTGAGCGGCACGAAGGGCAGCACGTCCAGCGCCCCGATGCGCGGGTGAATGCCGTGATGGGTGCGCATGTCCAGAGCCAGGGCGACGGCGCCGGCCAGGTTCAGCGCCGCGCGCTCGACGCCCCCGGGTGCGCCGAGGAAGGTCAGGACCGATCGGTGGTGGTCCGGATCCATGTGGATGTCCACGAGCCGGACGCCCGGGGTTCCCCGGACCGCCTCTGCCAGGCGCTCCACCACGCGGCGGTCCTGGCCCTCGCTGATATTCGGGACGCATTCGAGGATCTGGTCCGCCACCGTCCCGTATCATAGCAACTTCGACGGCGTCCGTGCCGTGCCCCCCCGGGGGGCCCACCGGAAGCCAAGCGCGCCCGCCGCCGCGAGCGCCGCGAAGGCGAGCCAGGACCAGAGCGTGCGGACGTTGACGGCCATCCAGAACAGGCGCCTGGTCGCCCGGCTGGCCGGCGCCGAGACCACGAAATGGACCATCTCGAGGAGCCCGATGACGCCGGCAGCCGCGACCAGCGTGACAAGCCCGGCCACGACGTAGGGGCCGACGAGCCGTCCGAGACGCCCGGCGCGCCAGGCCGGGGCGTGCAGCATGAGGATGCCCGCGAGACCGGCCGGCACGAACAGCACGGTGGCGAGGAAGAGCAAACCGAGGTAGAGGAGCCAGATGCCCGTGTAATCGCTCAGCATCGACTGGAGAAAGGTGAAGACGATCGCGCCGAGGATCGGGCCGAAGAAGGAGCCGATGCCGCCGATGAACGTCATGAGGAGGACCGAGCCCGAGGCGGCGAGGCCCATGTTCTCCGCGGTGAGGATCTCGTAGTTCAGCGCGAAGAGCCCGCCCGCGATGCCGGCGAACAGCCCGGCGGCGCAGAACGAGACGAAGCGCACCCAGCGCTGGCTGTAGCCGACGAACTCGGCGCGCTCGGGGTTGTCGCGGACGGCGTTGGCCATGCGCCCCACGGGCGTGCGCGAGAAGGCGTACATCAGGGCGGCGGCGACGAAGGCCCAGAAGGCGATCAGGTAGTAGACCTTGCGGTCAGTCGTGAAGTCGAGGCCCAGGAGCGTGGGCGCCTTCGCCCGGTTCGTCGTGATGCCTTCCTCGCCGCCGAAGAACTTGTCGAGGATGAGCGCGGAGGAGGCCATCAGCTCGCCGATGCCCAGCGAGATCATGGCGAACACGGTGCCGGCCCGCGTGGTGGAGAAGCTGCCGAAGAGCGCGCCGAAGCAGAGGCCCCCGAGCCCGCCCACGAGCGGCAGGAACGGCACCGGCAGCCAGACGACGCCCTTCCCCGCCAGGTTGAGGGCGTGCGCGGCGATGAAGCCCCCGAGGCCGAAGTAGACGGCGTGGCCGAAGGAGAGCATCCCGCCCTGGCCGAGCAGCATGTTGTAGCTGAGCGCGAACACGACGGCGATCCCCATCTGGCTCATCACGGGGACCGCCACCGGCGTCCTCACGATGTGGGGCAGGACGGCCAGGATGGCGGCCGCGGCGATCCAGACGCCGTACCGGCGGCTCACGTCTCGCGGGTGCCGAAGAGCCCGGTGGGCCGGACGATGAGAATCAGCACCAGCAGCAGATACGGCATGATGGGCGCCACCTGGGCGATGGTCACCTTCCACAGGTCGCGCAGGAGGCCCTGCGCGTCCAGGGGAATGCCCGCCGCGGCCAGCACGCTGTTCAGCGAGATGTTCAGCGCCACGGCGAAGGTCTGGACGATCCCGATCAGCAGCGAGGCCACGAAGGCGCCGCTGACCGAGCCCAGCCCACCGATCACCACGACCACGAACACGATGCTTCCGAGCACCTGCGCCATGCCGGGGAAGGTGCCGAGCACGGGACCGGCGATGACGCCGGCCAGCCCGGCCAGCGCCGAGCCGATGCCGAACACGACCATGAAGACGCGCGGCACGTTGTGCCCGAGCATGGCCACCATGCTCGGGTGCGTGAGCGAGGCCTGGATGATCAGGCCCGCCCGCGTCCGGGTGAGGACGGCGAAGAGGAAGACGAAGATGCCAACGGAGATGAGGAGCATGAAGGCCTTGTAGGCCGGAAAGCTCCCCTCGAAGAGAGAGGCGAGGCCGAACGTGAACAGCAGCTCGGGCACGTGGCCGTGGCGGTGGACGTAGCGCAGGCCGGAGCGCTCCACGGCCGCGCCGATGAGGCCCACCGCGAGCGGCGCCAGCACGAGGGC
>JACOVB010000275.1 GCA_016177555.1 Candidatus Rokuibacteriota bacterium | reverse complement strand
GCCGGCATGAGCTCGCCGGCCGCGTAGACATCGACCCGGAGCCGGCCGCCCGACATCTCGGTCACCATCTTCCCGAACCGCTGGGCCGTGCCCTGGAGGATATCGAGCGAGGGCGGCCAGCTCGTCGCCATCCGCCAGTGGAACTTCGGCTGGGCGATGACGTTCGGCGCCTGGACGGCCGCCGTCACTCCCGACGCGACGAGCGCTCCACCAGCCTTGACGAGGAACCTGCGTCGTTGCATAGCGTCCTCCTCTCGCTTCGGTCCGACTGGGATGACTCCCGCACTCTCCCGCGGCGGCGGCAGGGGCCCCAGCTCCCCGCCCGCGCCCTCACTCGGCCTCGGGCGAGACCGGAGAGGCGAGGACTTCCCGGCTCAGGGGGCAGGCCTCGGCTCGGGCTCCCGGGCTGCCGGCAGGCCGGGGGCCGGCGGCGAACTGCTCGAGCAACGTCTGCTCCCGGCGCTTCGCGGCGGCCACGTGCCGCATCTTCACCTGGCCGAACCCCCGGATGTGCTCCGGGAGGGCCGCGATCTCGACGGCCACCTCATGGTTATCCTCCGTGAGCCCGCCGAGGAGCCGCTCGACCACCCGCTCGTAGTCAGCGATCAGCTGCCGCTCCATCCGGCGCTCCGGGGTGCGGCCGAAGACGTCGAGCCGGGTCCCGCGCAGCCTCTTGAGCCTGGCCAGGAGCCGGAGCGCGGGGACGATCCACGGCCCGTAGGCGCGCTTCCGGGGCTCGCCCGTGACGGGATCGGGCCGGGACCAGAGGGGCGGGGCCAGATGGAAGATCACCCGCCAGTCGCCCTCGAAGGCCTCCCCCACCCGCCGGCGGAGCTCCCCGTCGGTGTGCAGCCCCGCCACCTCGTACTCGTCCTTGTAGGCGAGGAGCTTGAAGTAGGAGCGGGCCACCGCCTCCGTGAGCCGCCCCGCCCGGCCTACCCTGTCCCGCTCGGCCCGCCGCGCCCGTTCCACGAGGGCCGCGTAGCGCCGGGCATAGGCGGCGTCCTGATAGGCGGTGAGGTAGTTCACGCGCCGGGCTACCACTTCCTCCAGCCCCTCCGACGGCCGTTGCGAGGCCGGCACCGCCCCCGGCGGGACGGCGACGCGCTCGACCTGGGCCAGGTCATGGGCCGCCAGCCGCCCCCAGAGGAAGCTCGCCTGGTTCGCCTCCACCGCCACCCCGTTCAGCTCTATCGCCTTGCGGATGGCCGCGCCCGAGACCGGGATCATGCCCTTCTGGTAGGCATAGCCCAGCATGAAGAGGTTGGTGGCGATGGAGTCGCCCAGGAGCCCCGTGGCCAGCCGGGTGGCGTCCAGGAAGTCCGCGGCACCCTCCCCGATGGCCGCGCAGATCCCCCGCGCCATGGCGGCGATGGGGAACTTGAGGTCGGGGTTGTGGACGAAGCTGGCGGTGGGGATGTGAGCCGTGTTGACCACGGCCCGGGTCACGCCCGCCTGCATCTTGCTGAGGGAGGTATTCTCCACCGTCACCACGATGTCGCAGCCGATCACTGCGTTGCTCTCGCCGGCGGCGATCCGGACCGAGTGGAGCGCCTCCGGACTGTCGGCGATCCGCACGTGGGTCATGACCGCGCCGCCCTTCTGGGCCACGCCAGTCATGTCCAGCACCGAGACCCCCTTGCCCTCGAGGTGGGCAGCCATACCCAGGAGCGCACCGATGGTGATGACGCCGGTGCCCCCGATCCCGTTCACCAGGATCCCGTAAGGCTCAGCCGCCGAGGGCAGCGCGGGCTCGGGCAGCCCCGCCAGGGCCTCCGCCGGTGCGGCGACGGCCCGCCCCTTGCGGAGCGCGCCGCCCTCGATGGTGACAAAGGCGGGACAGAGCCCCTTGAGGCAGGAGAAGTCCTTGTTGCAGGAGGACTGGTCGATTGAGCGCTTGCGGCCCAGCTCGGTCTCCACGGGCAGCACCGACAGGCAATTGGACTTCTCGTTGCAATCGCCGCACCCCTCGCAGACGGCCTCGTTGATGAAGGCGCGCCGCGCCGGGTCAGGGTAGAGGCCCCGCTTGCGCCGGCGCCGCTTCTCCGCAGCACAGGTCTGGTCGTAGACGAGGGCCGAGACACCCTTCTGCTCCCGCAGCTCCCGCTGGACCACCTCCAGGTCGTCCCGGTGGCGGACGGCGACCCCCGGGGCGAACCCCGGATCGCGGCCATACTTGGCGGGCTCGTCGGTCACGACCACGATGCGGCTCACCCGCTCGGCGGCCAGTTGCCGCGTGAGCTGTGGGACGGTCAGCTCCCCCGGGAACGGCTGACCGCCTGTCGCGGCCGTCACGTGGTTGTAGAGGATCTTGAACGTCATGCTGACGCCGGCCGCCACCGCGGCGCGGATCGCCAGCACGCCCGAGTGATAGTAGGTGCCGTCGCCCAGGTTGGCGAAGACATGCGGGGTGTCGGTGAAAGGGGCCTGGCCGATCCACGGCACCCCCTCGGCGCCCATGTGGGTGAAGATCTTGGTGCCCGGGAAGATGTAGGTCGCCATGAAGTGGCAGCCCACGCCGGCCATGCCGTGGCTGCCCTCCGGCACCCGGGTGGAGGTGTTGTGGGGGCAGCCGGAGCAGAAGTACGGGACTCGCCCGGCATCCCCCAGGTACCCCTGGAGCTGCTGGGTCAGGGCGGGCCGGGCGACGGCCCGCTCCTTCTCCTCGAGGACGCCGAGGCGCTCCCGCAGCCGCTCGTCGCCGAAGAAGCGCCCAATGCGTCCGGCAATCACCCGCGCGATCACCTCGGGGGTGAGCTCGCCGGGCGCGGGCAGGAGCCATTCCTCCCGGCCGGGCGCCTCCCCGGCCGTGTCGTCGAACTTGCCGATGACCCGGGGCCGCCGCGGCTCGGGCCAGTTGTAGAGCTGGGCCTTCACCTGGGACTCGAGGAACGGGCGCTTCTCCTCCACGACCAGGATCTCCTCCAGCCCCTCGGCGAACCGGCGCACGCCTTCCGGCTCGAGCGGCCAGGTCATCCCGACCTTGTGGAGGCGGATGCCGATCTCCGCCGCCCGCCGCGCGTCGATGCCGAGATGGTCCAGCGCCTGGCGCACGTCGAGGTAGGACTTGCCCGCCGTGATGATGCCGAGCCGCGCCCGCGGGCTGTCGAACACCGTCTGGTCGAGCCGGTTGGCGCGGGCATAGGCCTGGACCGCCCGGAGCCGGTACTCGTGGATCCGGCGCTCCATCGGGAGCGGCTGGTCCGGCAGCCGGATGTTGAGCCCGCCCGGCGGGAGCACGAAGTCCTCCGGCAGGCGCACCGTGACCCGGTGCGGGTCCACGTGGACCGAGGCCGAGCTCTCGATGGTCTCGTCGATGGCCTTGAGCCCGATCCAGCACCCGGAGTAGCGGGACATGGCCCAGCCGTGGAT
>JACOVB010000274.1 GCA_016177555.1 Candidatus Rokuibacteriota bacterium | reverse complement strand
GTCTCGCGGGAAGCTGCACTACGGCTGGATCGTGCTCGGCGCGGTGGTGCTCATCATGATCACCGCCTCCGGCCTCCGCTCGGTGTTCGGCGTGTACATCAAGCCCATGGAGGCGGAGTTCGGCTGGGACCGGGCCTCGCTCTCGGGCGCGGCCGCCCTGTCGCTTCTGCTCGTCGGCGCCGTCGGTCCCATGGTGGGCTGGCTGGCCGATCGCTGGGGGCCCCGTCGCGTGATGATCCTGGCACTCGCCGTCCTCGGGATTGGCACCATGCTGTCCTCCCGCGTGACGAGCCTCTGGCATATCTACGTGACGGCGGGCGTCCTGATGGCGGTGGGCGCGGGCGGCATGGGCATGGCGACGGCCGCGACCATTGCGGCGCGCTGGTTCGAGTCGCGGCGGGGGCTCGTGCTCGGAATCCTGGGCGGGGGCATGTCCGGGGGCCAGCTCGTGATGATCCCGCTGGCCGTGTGGCTCACCGCCAACCACGGCTGGCGGAACTCCTACCTCTGGCTCGGCGCGAGCCTCTTCCTGACGGCCGTCCCGCTCGCTCTCTGGCTCGTGAAGGACGATCCGGCCCAGAAGGGGCTCGCGCCCTACGGCGCAGGGCACGGCCACGCCGGTGGGGCGGGCGACGCGCTCCCGGAGCGGCATGTAGGGGTGACCGAGGCCATGCAGTACCCCGCCTTCTGGCTCCTGGCGGCGACCTTCTTCGTGTGCGGCTACACCTCCAACGGCCTCGTGCTGACCCATCTCGTGCCCCACGCGGCCGAGCACGGCTTTTCCGAGATGCACGCGGCGCAGGCGCTGGGAATCATGGGCGCCATGAACATCCTCGGGACGGTGCTGTCGGGCTGGATCTGCGACCGCTTCGGCCGGAAGGGGCCGCTGGCCTTCTACTACGGCGTGCGCGGCCTGTCGCTCCTCTTCCTGCTCTATGTCTGGAATCTGCCCTCGCTGCACATCTTCGCGGCCATCTTCGGCCTCAATTACATCTCCACCGTCCCCCCCACCACCACGCTGACCGCGAACATCTTCGGCCGCTACTCCGTGGGGACGCTCTCGGGCTGGATCTTCTTCTCGCACCAGGTGGGAGCGGCGCTCGGGGCGGCCGTGGGTGGCTGGATCTTCGACGCCACGGGCGGTTACACATGGGCCTTCGTCTCCGCCTCGGTGCTGGCCTTCCTTGCCTCCGGACTGGCGCTGGCCATCAAGGAAGAGCCCGTCGCCAGGGCGCCGAGCGCGCGCCCGGCGCCCTCGGGCGTGGCGCTCCCCGCTCGTTAACCCGGCTGGTGGTGGAGCGCGAGCCACACCGTCGCGCCGGCGGGATCGGTCCACTCGACGCGATGGCGGCGATGGGCCGGGATCTCGACCCAGTCGCCGGGCCCCATCACGAGCAGGTCCGCCTCGCCCTCGAAGCGGAGCGCCGCGCTCCCGCGCAGCAGGATGACCCACTCCTGCTGCTCCTGCTCGTACCAGCGCCCCGGAGGGGTCGCCTGGCCGGTGGAGATGATCCGCTCGAGGGTGAGCCCAGCGCCTTCGAGCAGGACCTCGACCAGCTCGCCCGGCCGCGGGCCGGGGAGATTCGCGAAGAAGTTGCCTCGCTTCACGCCGTCAGCCGCTCGATCAGGGCCCGGTGCTGGGGGTAGAGGGCGACCAGCCCGGTCCGCTCGGCGAGCTCGAAGTCGTCGAAGTCGAAGCCCGGCGCCACGGTGCCGCCCACGAGGGCGTACGACTCCGGATCGTTGACGACGGCGCCGTACCAGGAGCCGGCCGGCACCACGGCCTGGGGCACCTCGCCGCGGCCGGCATCCCGGCCCATCACCACCTCCCGCGGATCGCCCCCCGGAAGAATGAGGAAGAGCGTGAGGGAGGCGCCGTCATAGAAATGCCAGACTTCATCGGATTTGATTCGATGGAGCAGGGAGCGCTGAGTTCCTTCGAGAAGGAAGTAGATCGCCGTCGAAAAGCACCGCGCCCCGCCGAAGCGGGGCGGCAGGTGGGAGGCGTCGATTCGCCCTGAGGAACGATATGTTTCTCTGAAGTAGCCGCCCTCAGGATGCGGCGCGAGGTCGAGCGCCGCGATCCAGTCACGAGCGGTGTGCACTACCAGCCGATGGCGTGGGCGCCCCGGCGTGGATCGGCCCCCGCCATCAGAGTGCCGTCGGGCGCGACGACCACCGCGCATACGGCGCCCGCCCGCCATTCCCAGTCGGGCCACTCCGTCACCGCATGCCCGAGGCGGGCGAGGGCCGCGCGGGTCTCGGGCGGGATGCGCCGCTCGACCTCGAGGACGCCGGGCGCGCTGGGGTGCGGCCAGAACGAGTCGGGAAAGCTCCGCGTGGCAAGCCGGGGCGCCTCCACGGCCTGCTGGGGCAACATGC
>JACOVB010000273.1 GCA_016177555.1 Candidatus Rokuibacteriota bacterium | reverse complement strand
AGGCCAGGGTGTGCAGCGAGTGGGCCACGGCTTGCCCGGACTCCCGACCCGGTCGCTCGCGCATGGTGAGCGAGGTCTGGGCGTGGGCCAGGGCTTCCTGAAATCGCCCCTGAAACTGGAGGATCCACGAGCGGTTGGCGAAGTAGAGGGGTTCGTCGTCGAACTGGGTCGAACGCTGCACGAGCGGCTCCGCCCGGGCGAGGAGCTTCTCCGCCTCCTCGATTCGGCCGCCCTGAGTGGCAACGGTCACTGCGAGATCGCTCAGGATGCCACCCTGGGATGGATGATCCGGCCCGAGCAGGCGCTCGCTCACCTCGAGCACGCGACGATAGGCCGCCTCCGCCGGGCCGCGGTTCCCGGCCCGGTACTGTCGCCTGCCGAGCGCAAAGGCCGTCTCGTAGACGCCGATGTCGCCGACGCCGATCGGCTTGCCCGACGCGCCCACGATGGCCTCGGCCCCGCGAATCGCCGCCGAGAGCGCGCCGTCCTTCGCCGCCAGGTCGCTCGCCGGCCGGATCCCATCGAGGATCTCGACGGCGCGCTCGAGCACGCGGAAGTTCGTCGGCAGTCCGTCGAGGCCATACCCATGCTTCTTGGTCAGGACTCCCGCCGCCACCATGGGCCACTTCCCCCCGACGCGCTCGCACTGCCGCAGCGCCGCAGGGGCACCCGCCAGCGTCGTCGGCTCGGCATCGCGGCACGCCTCGAGGCGTGCCGAGAGTCGCTTGGACCAGCCGCTCTCGGTCATGAGCTTCTCGAGCGGGTAGCCCGGGATCGCCCGGAAGCGCGTCATGTCTCCGCTCGACACCGACCAGCCCTCGCAGTAGAGCCGGAAGCCCTGAACCGGCGGCGTGTCCTTTGTCTGCCAGATCAGGCGCAGCCGGCACTCCTCGCCGGTCGCGTTCTTCCCCACCCCGATCTCCTCGCCCACCTGGGTGGGAATATTGGCGGCGGCCGGACCGACCAGCGCGCCGATGCACCCGACCCCCACGACCGCCGCGATCAGCCACACGCGCATGCCGTCCTCCCCGTGCCGTCTCACCAGAAACGCTCCCACCTGACGCTCTTGCGATCCATGCCCTTGCCGATCAGGACCTCGGGCACCTGCGCGATGGTCGCCGAGCCACCGAAGACATAGGCCACGAGCCCGTCGGTGCCGCCTACGGCGCCTTCGACCGCGGCGGCGCGCTCGCCGCGCGCACCCGGCCAGGGCCCATTACGATACATTCCCGCCAGTTCGCATCACGCGGCCCCATGCAGCGGGCATCCAGGACCCCCTGAAAGACCTCAGCGTCGTCGAGCCGCCGGCCCCGGACCGCTCCCTGGAGCCGAGACCGCCCGGGCGCTGATGCGGCTCCTGCGGCGATGCTGCCCCCGCGACAGGGGCGCCGTCCAGGCCGCGTGAGTGGCGCAGACGGCTGCCCTGGCGGCCTTCGCCGACCGGGACACCGCTGAGAGGGCCGCATCTTCGGCGATCTCCCACGCGGCGATTAGCCAGCGAGCGATGCTATGCTGGCTCGCGACGCCACCCAGGAGGGGCGACGGCCATGGGGCTCGAGCAGCACCTCACCGACACGCTGACGCAGGCCATCAAGACGCAAGACGGGCGCACCGCGGACGTGGTGCGCATGCTCAAGACCAGGCTCATGGAGCGCCGCACGGCCAAGGGCTTCACGGGCGTGGTGGACGACGCCCTGGTGCTGGACGTCATCGGCGCCTACCGCAAGCAGCTCCAGAAGGCGCTCGTGGAGTACGAGAAACTGGGCGAGCGCGGCGCGGCGCAGGCCGCCCAGCTCCGCTTCGAGGTCGAGTTCTGCGAGCGCCACCTGCCGAAGGGGCTGGACGAGGCGGCGCTACGCGCGCTCGTTCAGGAGCGCGTCGCCGGGCTCGGGATCTCCGACCTGAAGCAGCTGGGCCGGCTCCTCGGCGACATCATGAAGACCCACAAGGGCCGGGTCGAGGCCGCCGACATCAAGCGCATCGCCGAGGAGCTGCTGAGGGCATAAGACAATGGACTGGCAACCGGAGCTGGACGAGCTCAGGCGCCGTGAGGCGCTCGCGGAGCAGCTCGGCGGACCCGAGCGGGTGCGCCGGCAGCATGAGGGCGGGCGCGACACGATCCGGGAGCGGATCGCCATGCTGGTGGATCCCGGCACCTTCCACGAGCTCGGGAAGATCGCCGGCCAGGCCACCTACGACGCGCAAAACGACCTGGCAAGCTTCACCCCGTCCAACTTCCTGTTCGGGCGGGCCACGATCGACGGCCGCCCCGTGGTCGTCGGGGGCGACGACTTCACGGTGCGCGGCGGGTCGGCGGACGCGAGCATCAAGGAGAAGCACTTCATGTGCGAGCAGATGGCGCACGATCTCCGGCTGCCGCTGATCCGCCTCGTCGAGGGCTCCGGCGGAGGCGGCTCGGTCAAGACCATCGAGACGACCGGCCGCGCCAACGTCCCCGGCGTGGCCGGCTGGGAGTGGGTCGTCGAGAACCTGGGCACGGTCCCGCGGGTGGCGCTCGGTCTCGGCTCGGTGGCCGGGCTCGGCGCGGCCCACCTGGCGGCGGCGCATTACTCGGTCATGATCAAGGGACGGTCGGCGATGTTCGTCGCCGGGCCGCCCGTCGTGGCGCGCCTCGGCCAGAAGCTCACCAAGAACCAGCTCGGGGGGTGGGAGATCCAGCTCAAGGCCGGGGCCGTGGACCATGCCGTGGACACCGAGGTAGAGGCCTTCGCCTGCGCCCGTCGCTTCCTGTCCTATCTTCCGTCATCGATCGACGAGGTTCCGGCGCGCGGACCCCGGACCGACGATCCCGGGCGCCGCGAGCCGTGGCTCCTCGGGGCCGTGCCGCGCAACGTCCGCAAGACGTACAAGATGCGCGCGATCGTCGAGGCGGTCGTCGACCGCGACTCCTTCTTCGAGATCTCGGCGCTGTATGGCCGCCCGATCATCACGGGCTTCGCCCGCCTCGACGGCTGGCCCGTGGCGCTGATGGCCAGCGACCCTCTGTTCTACGGCGGCGTCTGGACGGCCGACGCGTGCCAGAAGGTCGAGCGCTTCGTCGACCTGGCGCAAACCTTCCACCTGCCGGTCGTCTATCTCGTGGACTGCCCCGGCTTCCTCATCCCGCTACTGCACGCGCTACGCCTGGCCCTCGGGCCGCTGGGGCTCGCTCCCGCTCGAAGGAGGGATCGAGGCGGCCTACCGCGCCGAGCTGGATGCGGCCCCCGATCCGACGGCGAAGTTCGGGGAGATCGACGCCCGCCTCACCAAGCTGCGCTCGCCCTTCCGGTCCGCCGAGACCTTCTGGATCGAGGAGATCGTGGACCCGCGCGACACGCGGCCGCTCCTCTGCGACTTCGCCAACCTGGCGGCCCCGCTGCGGCGGCCGGGCCCGTCGGCCCATCAGATGCGCCCGTAGAGGGTTGCAGTCTTGCGCCGAACAGCCGATCCTGTCACCGAATTCTATTTCGGCCGAGGCAGCAGCAGAGAACCAGGATGGAGACGGTCGTCAAGAGGTTTGCCGAAGCTTTGGAGTGGCTCGACCGTTCCCGCGAGCCGTTCAAGGCGTTCAAGCCCGGCGCCGGGCCGTATGGTGAGCCACAGTTCGTCAGAAAGGCCTCCGGCTATCTTCGTGAGCGCCATCCCGCCGAATTCTCTGGAGCAATGACGAAGCGTGAGCCCGACGTCCTCGTTCCAGCTCGATGGGCGCTCGAGTTCAAGATCGTACGGCCCTATGGGGACAACGGTGAACTTGCCGAGCATTGGTCGCAGAATCTCCTTCACCCGTACGACGACAACACGAGCGCGCCGGGCGATTCACTCAAGCTTCAGC
>JACOVB010000272.1 GCA_016177555.1 Candidatus Rokuibacteriota bacterium | reverse complement strand
GAGCTGGAGTCGCTGGACCGCAAGACGACGGTGCTCGTCCTGGGAGATGCGCGCAACAACTACAACGACCCGCAGGCGTGGGCCGTGCGCCAGATCCGCGAGCGGGTGAAGGGCATCATCTGGCTGAACCCGGAGGGGCAGTGGGGCTGGGGCATCGGCGACAGCGTCATGCCGCTCTACGCCCCCTCCTGCGACATCGTGAAGGAGTGCCGCACCGTGGGGCAGCTGGTGCAGGTGGTGGACCAGCTCGTGCACTCGTGGTGGCGCCGGGGCCGGTAGGCCCTTCGGCGCTCGGTCTCCTCCCCGGCTCGGTGTCCCGCGGTCCCGTCCGGCGTCTGCGCCGACCCGGCGGCCCCATGTCGTGGGCCCCCGGTAGCCTGCCATGCGCACAGCCTGTTAACATTCCATGGGCTCTTGCCACAGGAGGGATGCCATGACCACTCGACGCGCGCACGTGGTGATCGCTCAGGAGCTGGTGGCCGAGGTCGATCGGATCGTGGGAAAGCGGCAGCGGAGTGAGTTCCTGGCGGAGGCGACCGAGCGGGAGCTGCGGCGACAGAGGCAGCTCGAAGCGCTGCGCGCGGCTGCGGGTGCCTGGACGACCGCCGGGCGCCGCGGGAGCAGCGCGCTCCTCGTCCGACGGCTGCGAGCCGAGAACGAGCGCCGCCTCAAACGGCTGGACAGGCGGGCGTGAACATCCTCGTGGACAGACCTGTGGGTCTCGCTCGCACCGCTGTCGCGCTGGTCGTGCTCGCGGGGGCCCTCGGTCTTGTGGGCGGCTCCTGGGCGGGCGACTGCGTCGCCATAGACGATTTCTCCAGAGCCAAGGTCGGCGCGTTCCCCGCCGAGTGGAAGCCGCGCAAGGACGCCGGGCGGGAGGTCTATACCGTGCTGGAGGAGCGCGCCCTGCGCTTCCTGCGGGCCGTCTCCCGCGGGCTCGGCATCCAGGCCGCGCGGCCCTTCGAGTGGGATCTCACCGCCCACCCGGTCCTGTCGTGGCAGTGGCGACCGCTCCTCTTCCCGGCGGGCGCCGACGAGCGCGCGGCCCAGACGAACGACAGCGCGCTGGCCGTTTACGCCGTCTTTGCCCACACGACCTTCTCCGTCAAGTCGCTGAAGTACGTCTGGAGCGCGGTCGTGCCCGCGGGCCAGCACCTCAGCTCGAGCCGCGGGCTCACCCAGGTCCGCGTGCTGCGGAGCGGCACCGAGCGCAAGGGGGAGTGGGCCGAGGAGCGCGTCAACGTCCTGGAAGACTATCGCGCGCTCTTCAAGGAGACGGAGATCCCGGCGCCCGTGGGGATCGCGGTGCTGACCGACTCGGACGACACGAAGAGCAGCGCCCAGGGGGACTACGCGCAGTTCCGCGTCTGCCGGCCGTGAGAGGATGCGCGCGGTCTTCAAGGAGATCGCCACTGCATCCCATCCAGACCCTGGCGCGGGAGGAGGTGCGCGCGCTGGCCGACACGGCCTTCGACGACATCGTGGCGCGCCTGATCCGCGGCTGAGGGAGGCTAGGCGGGTGGCGGGGCGAGGGCGCTCCCCGAGGGCCCGCGCTTGCGCTCGGCGCGCCGGATCTCCTCCTGGAGCCGGTACCCGGCGGCCACGCGGTCCCAGGTCGTCGCCGTCACGCCCCGCTGGCGCAGCAGGTACTTCTGCAGCTTGTTGCTGGGTGTACGCGGCAGCTCGGGGATGACTTCCAGGTAGCGTGGGACGGCGAAGTGCGGGAGCCGCTGCTCGCCCCAGGCCAGGAACTCCTCGGGCACGAAGCGGACCCCCTCGCGGAGCACCACGCAGAGCTTGATCTCGTCCTCGCCCCCGACGAACTCGGAGGGCACTCCCACGGCGGCGCACTCCGCCACGGCCGGGTGGTCGGCCACCACCTTCTCGACGTCGTAGGAGGAGATGTTCACGGCGCGGCGGCGGATGACGTCCCGCATGCGGTCCACGAAGTAGTAGTAGCCGTCGGCGTCGCGCTTGAGGGCGTCCCCCGTGTGGTACCAGACGTTCCGGAGCGCCTCGAGCGTCTTGTCGGGCATTCGCCAGTATCCCTGGCTGAAGGCCCAGGGTGCCCGGGGCCGCACCAGCAATTCCCCGCTCTGGCCCGGCGCCACTTCCTCGTCCGTCTCGGGATCGGCGACCCGCAGCTCGTACCACTCCGACACCGCCGTCCCGCACGAGCCCGGGCGCACCGCGTCCCACGGCATCATGGTCACGACGCCGATCTCGGTCATCCCGTAGTACTCGAGGACACGGCCGATCCCG
>JACOVB010000271.1 GCA_016177555.1 Candidatus Rokuibacteriota bacterium | reverse complement strand
CACGGACGCCTGGCGGAGGCCCGGGACCTGGCTCAGGCCGTGCGTGACGGCCTCAAGCGGCCGCGCGGCGTGGAGGTCGCGATCTGCCCTCCGTTCACCGCGCTGGCCGCCGTCGCCGACGTCCTCGCGGGCTCGCCCCTGATGCTGGGGGCGCAGAACTGCCATTGGGAGGAGTCGGGCGCCTTCACGGGCGAGGTGTCCCCCGTGATGCTGGCCGAGCTCGGATGCCGTCTGGTCGTCCTCGGCCACTCGGAGCGCCGCCACATCTCTCGCGAGACGGACGAGGAGATCAGCCGCAAGGTCGCCGCGGCGCTTCGCCACCGCCTCCAGCCAGTCCTGTGCGTGGGGGAGACTGCCGAGGAGCGCCGCCAGGGGCTCACGTTCACGGTGGTCGAGGGCCAGCTCCGCGCCGGGCTCGCCGGCCTGCCGGCGGACGACCTCGTGCGGTGCACCATCGCCTATGAGCCCGTGTGGGCCATCGGCACAGGGCTCACCGCCACTCCATCACAGGCGGCCGAGGTGCACGGCTACCTGCGCGGGCTTCTCTCGGAGGTCGGGTCGAAGGAGATCGCCCAGGCCATCCGCATCCTCTACGGCGGCAGCGTGAAACCTGACAACGCCGGGTTGTTCGCCCAGGAGCCGGAGATCGATGGAGCGCTCGTCGGGGGCGCCAGTCTCCAGGCCGCGAGTTTCATCACCATCGCGAAGAAGTCCGCCGCCAAGAGCGGCGCCTCAAAGGAGTGACCGCAGCGTGTTCACGTTGGTCGTGATCATCCACGTCATCGTCAGTCTGATCATCATCGCGCTGGTGCTGCTCCAGGCGGGCAAGGGGGCGGACATCGGGTCGGCCTTCGGCGGCGCCGGCAGTCAGGCCGTGTTCGGGTCCATGGGGACGCCGTCGCTCCTGGGCAAGGTCACGACCGGGGTGGCCCTCGCGTTCGCGCTGACCTCCTTCTGGCTCGCCATCCAGGGGCACAGGGTCCCCGCTCCGATCCTGCCCGCCGCGCCTCCGGCGGCGCCCGCGGCGAGCACGACTCCCGGGCCGGCTCCCGCGCCTGCGCCCAAGTAGCCGGATGAGGCGGGCCAGCCCCCGCGCGGTGAGGCTCCTGCTCCTGGCGAGCCTGGCGCTCGCGGGGTGCGGGATCGACGTGGAGGGTCGCTCGGACGAGCCAGTGGCCGGAGCGGGGGCGCCCGCCCATGGGGACACGTTCATCCAGTCCTCCATCAGCGACATTGCCGGCCTGATCCCGAATATCACGTCGGACAGCGCCTCCCACGAGGTGGGCGGCCTCGTCTACGACGGGCTCATCCGCACCGACCGCAACCTCGACTGGACCGGCCAGCTGGCCGAGTCGTGGACGTTCAGCCGGGACTGCATGACGCTGACGTTCAAGCTTCGCCAGAATGTCCGGTGGCACGACGGCCAGCCGTTCACGGCCGCCGACGTGCTGTTCACGTACCGGACGATGATCCACCCCAAGACCCCCACCGCCTACAAGGATGACTTCCTGGCGGTGAAGGACGCCGAGGTGCTGGACCCCTACACCTTCCGCGTCACCTACTCCCGCCCGCACGCCCGGGCGCTCCAGAGCTGGGGCACGAGCATGCTGCCCAAGCACCTCCTGGAGCGGTACGTCGCCGACGGCAAGCTCAAGGAGTCCCCGCAGAACAGCCAGCCCATTGGGACCGGGCCCTACCGCTTCAAGGAGTGGAAGAGCGGCGAGAAGATCGTGCTCGTGGCGAACCCTGACTACTACGAGGGGCGGCCGTACATCGGACGCATCGTGTACCGGATCATCCCCAGCCAGGGGACGATCTTCCTCGAGCTGAAGGCCAGGGGGGTGGACCTGGCGTCGTTGACCGCGCTCCAGTATGTTCGCCAGACGGAGTACCCCGCGTTCCGCAAGGCGTACCGCAAGTACCGCTACCCCTCCAGCGGGTACACCTACTTCGGATTCAACCTCAAGGACCCGCGCTTCGCGGACCGGCGGGTGCGCCAGGCGTTCGCCCACGCCATCAACAAGCAGGAGCTGATCGACGGCGTGGTGCTGGGAATGGCGCGGGACGCCACGGGGCCGCTGCGGCCCGGGACGTGGGCCTACACGGATCGCGTGAAGCGGTACGAGCACGACCCGGAGAAGGCCCGGGCACTCCTGGCTGAGGCTGGGTGGAAGGACCGCGACGGAGACGGCCTCGT